>CAYYOU010000050.1:0-7410 GCA_964473425.1 uncultured Candidatus Izemoplasmatales bacterium
ACTATGAAAAAGAGAGGGTGCAGTTTTATATGGCAAAGTATACAATAGAATTTAAAAAAGAGGACAATAGAATAAAAAGAGATATTTCAGCACTTAAGGAAGTCCAACATAGCCTATTGATAAGATATGTAGATGATTTTGCGTTTAAAGGGGAAACAAACCAAATTCATCAAGTAGTAATTATGGAGTATTTTGAGAGTGTAAACCTAAATGTCTTTTTGAATAACCTCAAAGATTACGATGAAGATTTATTAACAACGATTTTTAAAGATATACTGTTAGGAGTTTTAGAATTACATAAATGCAAAATTATCCATAGAGATTTAAAACCAGTTAATATCTTAATAAATAGTAAAAACAATATGTTGGTAAGATGAATCTATTCACTATTTTATATAAAAAAGGCCACTCGATGAGTGGCCTAATATGTATTATCTGTTGTAGTATTCTACGATTAAATTGTCTTTAATTTCTGACAAGATTTCTTGTCTTTCAGGCATTCTAATGTAAGTAACTTCAAACTTGTTTTCATCGAAACTAACAAACTCTAATCTTGTAACTACTGATTCTAAGCTGTCAAGTACGATATCGAATTTTTGAGCTTTTTCACTAAGAGTGATGATTTGCCCTGGAACTACTCTGTATGATGGGATGTCAACTCTTCTTCCATCAACATAAATGTGTCCATGATTAACAAGTTGTCTTGATTGACGTCTTGTTTTAGCAAGTCCTGCTCTGTAAACTAAGTTATCAAGTCTTGATTCAAGTAACATCAAGAAGTTTTCACCTTGTTTTCCAAGCATTTTCTTAGCATCGTTAAAAGTTTTCTTGAATTGTTTTTCGTTTACTCCGTAAGTATATCTTACTTTTTGTTTCTCTTGTAATTGTACACCGTATTCACTAAGTTTTGTTCTTCTTTGTCCATGTTGCCCTGGTGGGTAAGGACGTCTTCCTAGTTCTTTACCAGTTTCAGTTACAGAGTATTTTAAACGTCTAGCAATTTTCCAACTTGGTCCTGTATAACGTGACATAATGTTTTCCTCCTTATTTTATTTGCATCAAGAGTAATAATGATTCATTATTCAGAATGTTTTAATGGTTTCACCTCGTCAGCGGAGACTACTTCCAACCCTTCTTTATCGGAACATTCAGCAGTTAATAAAATACATTATTTAGCTGCCTTTATTACACATGCGCAACATATATTATATAGAATGAATTAGAGAATGTCAATCATTTTGACGATTACTTTTTCAAGGTACTCTTTATCAACATTATTAAAGTGGGATAAGAGGGGACTATCCACATCTAACACTCCTATTAGTTTATTATCTTTAACTATTGGAACTGCTAACTCGCTTTTACTACTTGAGTCACATGCTATATGTGATGGGAAACTATCCACATCATTTACAACTAATGTTTCTCTGTTTTTCGCAGCCACACCACATACCCCGTCACCCAATTGAATCATTGTGCAAGCGGGTGAACCTTGGAATGGACCGAGTGTTAATTTTTCACCATCATACAAGTAAAAGCCTATCCAGTTTACATCATCTAAAAAATAATTCAAGTATGCACTTAAATTAGATAAATTAGTAATTTGATTATCTCCTTTAACAAGGTAGTAATCTAAGTTACTTAAAAGTATTTGATAATTTTTTTCTTTATTAGTACTTTTTTCAATATTTACAAACATATTTATCACCTATAAAGATTTTAATTAAATTAATACAAAAAAGCAACTAATTATGATAGAATTATTATGATTTACGAGGAGTTGATATTATGTATGAAAGAATACTAATCAGATATGGAGATTTAACTTTAAAAGGTAAAAACAAAAGAGTTTTTATTGATAGAGTTAATTCGTTAATAAGAGAAAAAGTAAATAATAAAATTGTGAGATATGAGCTTAACCATGATCGTCTTTATATTTTACTGAATGGTGAAGATCATAATGAAGTAATAAAAGGACTAGATAAAGTAAGTGGCCTTTCAAGTTATAGTTTAGTTCACAAATCTGAAAGAGACATTGAAAGCATTAAAGAAAATGCTTTAAGTGTTATTAATTCTGAGATAGAACACAAAGTGATTACGTTTAAAGTAGAATCTAGAAGAAGTGATAAACTTTATCCAATAAAAAGTCCTGAGATTACTCAAATAGTTGCGTCACATGTGTTAAAGAATACTAGTATGTTGATTGTGGATGTTCATCAACCAGAACTCACATTAACAGTAGAAGTAAGACATGATGCTGCATTTATATATTGCAAAAAGATAAAAGGTATGGGAGGATTTCCTGTTGGAGTAGCTGGGAAAGGATTACTTATGCTAAGTGGTGGTATTGATTCTCCAGTTGCTGGATTCTTATCAATGAAACAAGGAATTGAAATTGAAGGAATACATTTTGAATCTACTCCTTTGACTTCAATAGAATCAGCTCAAAAAGTAATTGATCTAACAGAAAAATTGGCGGTTTATGCTCCGAAATCGAGAATCAAACTTCATATGGTTCCTTTTATGGAATTGCATTCTGCATTAATAGAATATATTCCTGAATCTTATAACATTACAATAATGAGAAGAATGATGTATCGCATATCTGAAAAGATAGCTCTTAAAAACAATTGTATAGTACTCCTAAATGGAGAGAGTGTTGGACAAGTTGCATCTCAAACGCTTCAAAGCATGAGTGTTATTAATGAAGTTGTTACTATGCCGGTAATTAGACCTCTTGCTACGTATGATAAATTAGATATTATTGGTATATCTAAAAAAATAGAATGTTTTACAACTTCAATTAAACCATTTGAAGATTGTTGCACAGTTTATGTTCCGAAAAAACCTACAACTGCACCAAAATTAGCAAGATGTATTGAGTTTGAAAAAAAGTATGACTTTGATACTTTAGTTGATAAGGTTGTTGAAGATACAAAAACGATATTCCTTCATGCAAAAGATCATCTAGATATAACTATGTTAGGGTTAGTTGTTAGCGAGGTAATCTAGTGAAAACAATTAAACTAGAAAAAGATATTTTAGTATATCAATTTGAACCGGAAGAAAATAGAATTCTAGGAAACAATATATTAATGATTATCAATGGTGATGAATGCCTTGTAATTGATACAGGTTATCCAAGACATTTTAAAAAAGTATTAGAAGATATAAACAAAAGAAACTTAAAGATTACACATGTAATCCTTAGTCACTTCCACCCTGATCATATTGGAGGCTTCCCATCTATTCATGAAGCCGTAATATATGGTAGTGTATTTGCTGAAAAAACACTTCAACTGTTTGGGGAAGACTATCAAACATGTAAACCAAATGTTTTAGTACATGGTAATATGTCGATAGAATTTGGGGATCATAAAATTGATATGGAGCTAAATCCAGGACATTCTATTGATGGATTATTAACTATAATAGACAATCTATATATGTTTGTGGGAGACGACATAATGTTTGACAATTTTGGAAATTCTGTAATCCCCTTTCTAGCAGAACATAACTTTGAACAACACATCTTATCTGTTACGAAAATTCTAGAACTCCATAAAAACAAAATCATTATTCCGGGCCACGGTAAAATAATAGAGGATTCAGACTTTTTTAGATCTGAACTCAATAAGAGACTTTCATATTTGAATTTCTTTGTCAAAAACAAGGAAGCGAGCTATAATGATTTCTTTAAAAGCACAAGAATTAACTTCCTAAGTGAAAAATGGCATAATTATAATAAAGTCAAAGACTAGTGAGGTGTAATTTATTAAGATTATTGAATTAGAAAATGACATATTGGTTTATCAATTTTTCCAGGAAAAGAGGATTCTTTTCTAAACTTAAATATATTTGTAATTACACATAATAATGAATGTATTATTATTGAAACAGGGTATAGAGAATCTTTACTAGAAGTGCTAGATGATTTACACAAAAGAGATATTACTGTTTCGAAGGTAATTCAAACTCATTTTCATCCAGATCATGTTGGAGGATTGCCACTTTTAAAAGGTGTAGAGATTATTGGGAGTATATATGCTCGGGATACTCTTAAAACTTATATTAAAGATTATGTCCAATATCTCCCTACAATAGTAGTATTAGATAAAAAAAGCATTAAATTTGGAAGACATACATTTGATTTAGAATTAAACAGTGGACATTCAATTGATGGCTTGCTTATAACCCTCAACAACAAATATATGTTTGTGGGTGATGATATAATTTTAGACAATAATAGCAATGCTAGCATTCCATTTTGCTCACTTGGCGACGCTGTAGCTCATATTAATTCTATCAGTAAGATTTTGAGTAGGATAAAAGGTAAAACAATTCTTCCAACTCATGGTTCTAAGTTAGATGGAAGAGACACTATTATTAAAGATTTAATAAATAGATTAACTTATTTACATTTTATAAAAGAAAATAGCAATGCATCATACGAAGAGTTTCATAAGGAAACAAATATTAGCTTTCTAGGACGTGATTGGCACGTTCTAAATAAAATCGAAGAGGTGGAGTAATGAATAACTGGGATCTAAACAAATTGTATAGTTCTTATGAATCAAAAGAATTTCAAGAGGATTTATTAAAAGTTGATAATCTTATTAACAAATTCAATGAGTTCAAAAGTCTTTTATCAGAGAAAAAAGAAGGAAATGTTTTATTAACTGATTTTTTACTTCTTTCAAGTGAATTAACAACCTTGTTTGATAAACTATTTAGTTTTATTTCGTTAAATTACGCTACGAATACAACGGATCAAAATAGCGCTAAATACAATGTTGTATTATCACAAAAGATTACTGAACTAGCAGAAGTTGAAACTCTGTTTTCTAAATACGTTAGTACAATCGAGAATTTAGATGAACTAATTTCATCAAGTGATTTCTTGACTGAACATGAGTTTTATCTGAAAGAAATTGTTCAAAGAGATAAATATAATCTTGATGAAAAAACAGAAGCCCTATTATCTAAATTAAGACAATCCTCATCAAGTTTGTGGGGAAGACTGCAAGGTGTGCTAACATCAACTCTAGAAGTTGAGTACAACGGTGAAATTTTAACTCTCCCTGAAGTTATAGGTAAATCAGAAGATAAAGACCCTAGCGTTCGTAAAAACGCTTATGAAGCTGAATTAAAAGCATATGACAAAATCGATAAAGCTATTGCTTTTGCGATGAATGGAATAAAAGGGGAAGTAAATACGTTAACAGAAGTAAGAGGATATAAATCAGCTTTAGATAAGGCACTTGTTGATTCAAGAATGAGCGAAAATTCATTACACGCTATGATTGATTCAATGAAAGAGTACTTACCTGTATTTCGTAAGTACTTAAAAAGAAAAGGAGAATTATTGGGACATACGAATGGATTACCTTGGTATGACTTATATGCTCCAGTTGGTAAAAGCTCTAAAGAGTTTAGTATTAAAGATGCACAGAAGTTTATTGTAAAGAATTTTGCTACATTCAGTCCTAATCTTGAAAATCTAGCAAAAAGAGCTTTTGATGAAAACTGGGTTGATTACTTACCTTATAAAGGAAAAGTTGGTGGAGCATTTTGCAATAATATCCATGCGATAAATGAATCGCGTGTTCTAACAAACTTTAATGGTTCATTTGGTGATGTAGTTACACTATCTCATGAACTTGGACATGCATATCATGGAGATAGAATATTCAGTGAATCAAATTTAAATTCTAACTACACTATGCCAGTAGCGGAAACTGCATCAATTTTCTGTGAAACTATTGTATTAAAAGCTGCACTGAAAGATGCTGTAAAGGAAGAACAAATATATTTACTGGAATCTAGTTTACAAGGTTCTACTGCAGTTGTAGTAGATATCTTATCGAGATTTATTTTTGAAGCAAGTGTCTTTGATCAACAAAAAACAAATTACTTAGATGAAAATAAATTAAAAGAGCTTATGTTAGTTGCGCAAACAGAAGCTTATGGGGATGGATTAGATCCTAACTTCTTACATCCATATATGTGGTTATGGAAACCACATTATTATAGTGGGGGATTAAGCTTTTATAATTGGCCTTATGCATTTGGATTATTATTTGCGAAAGGATTATATGGAATATACCAACAAGAAGGATCAAAATTTGCCGATAAATATGATGATTTACTAAGAGCAACGGGAAAAATGAGTGTAGAAGATGTTGCTAAACTTGCCAATATCGATATTACTAATCAAGATTTCTGGAGAACATCTTTAGAAGTTATTAAGGAAGATATTGAATTATTCTTAGAAGTTACTAAATAAGCAGATATTTTATTTGCATACGAACTATATGTTAACTATAATAATATAGAGGTGAAAAACATATGAAAAAGATTTTTGTAATACTTGCAACATTTATTTTAGTGATTTCTCTATCAGCCTGTTCAAATAATTATACAAATATATCAAATGAAGAACTAACTGACTTACTAGAAAATCACTATGATGAATATCAATTTGTTGATGTTAGAACTAGTGATGAATTCTACACTAGTAGAATCCCTGGATTTAAAATCAATCTGGATTATTATATTTTTGAAGATGATTACTCTTTATTAGAAAACCTAGATAAAGATATTCCAGTTGTAATTATGTGTAACAGTGGAAATAGAAGTGTCTCGGCTTCTAAAATATTTGATAAAGAGGGATTTGTAGAAATCTATAATTTAACAAATGGTATTGAAGGATGGACAGGAGCTACAGAATAATTTAAAGAGTCATTAATTTGACTCTCTTTTTTGTGTTATAATATATTGAGGAGATGATTTTATGGAAATCACAAGTGTAAACAATTCTTTAGTAAAAGATACTGTAAAATTGCACCAAAAGAAATACCGTGATATGTTCAGTCTATTTATCATTGAAGGGTTTCATTTATATGAAGAAGCAAGCAAATATAACATCATAAAATACATCTTCACAAAAGATAGATCTATAAAAGGGGATAATGTTCACTATGTTACTACTCAAGTTCTAGCTAAAATGGCTAAGACAAAGACTCCGCAAGATGTTCTTTGTGTTTGTAATAAGTTGAAAAATACAGATTTAGCTGACAAAGTATTGATTCTAGAGGGTATCCAAGACCCAGGAAATCTAGGAACTCTTCTTAGAAGTGCACTTGCTTTTAGTTTTAAAACTATCATTTTAGATAACACAGTTGATATCTACAATGACAAAGTAATTAGAGCGACTCAAGGAGCTATGTTTAATCTTAATTTTTTAGAAATGAAAGCTGTAGAATTTATTGAAAGCAATCCTGATTATGAAGTGTATGGAACTTCAATGAATGGCGTAGAACTTAGTTCAATAAAACCAAATAAAAAGATTGCAATTGTTTTAGGAAATGAAGGACAGGGAGTTTCACAAGAATTACTTGAGAAAACTTA
>CAYYOU010000051.1:0-7390 GCA_964473425.1 uncultured Candidatus Izemoplasmatales bacterium
AATTTCATGCCTGGATCAAATAATTCTAATCCAACTTCTTCACGTTTTTCACTCATAAGCCTTGCAACTACATCATCAGTTATATAAAGAGCAACCATTTCATCTCTAAGTTCAGCTAGTCTATCAGCTGGAACATCAGCAAATGGTAAAGCTGGTTCTTCACTAATTTTGTAAACTAACATTGATACATCTCCAAATGTTTGGAAATTATAAGAGAAAGGAATAGTTTCTTCATTTTCTAAATCTAAAGTAGTAAAGATATAGTTAGCTAAATCAACATTAGGATTTCCAGTAGTGAGGTCTCCTATCATTTCTTCTCTATTAAAAGTAGCTATATCACTATAATCACTACAAAAGTCTTCTTTTGAAATATCTAAAGGGAGACTATCCATCCAAGGATTCATGTAGTTATATAACTCTACATATTTACTAAATACTTCTTTATCAGTTAATTGGTAAGTGTTTAAAGCCGTAAATTGATCAGTCGGGATTGTAGAAATATCTTCAGTCCCATGATATTCTCCGATTCCTAAATGGTAATTAGGAACTAAATTGAATTTATCGAAAACATTACTAGCTTCAGTTGCACTATTGAATCTAATTTCTAAAGCACAAGCATCGTTATAAGTAAGATATTCGTAATAACCTTGCATATCATCAAGTGTAATTTCAAGTTGATCTCCAACTTGAGCATCTAAAATATACTCGGTTGCCATTTTGGTTACGGCAATATTAACTACAACATATTCTCTAACGTCATTTGCAACTTCAGGATTATATCCTAAAACAATCATGCTTTGTTCAAATGCATCAACATATTCTTTGTTGATTTCTGGATCTGCTTGAATTACAGCAATTCTATCCTCGTCATCAGTTAAGTAAGTTTGAGTTAAAACTTCCTTAGCTACTTCTTCAGGTGTAACTGCATCAATGTAATCAGCTAAAATTATTTTGTCAACGTAGTCCATTAAATAATCAAGACCATCAACGTTTTTCATTACTTCCCATAGTTCTTGTTTTGTAAGATCAAAATCAGCTAATGTTAAGTACACATCATCACCCTTTGAAATTTGTGACTCAACAGCGTCTTTCTTAATCATACTACATCCTACTGCGGCTCCAATGATTACAAGGAAAATCCCCATTATGATTGAACCTCTTACTAAAATACTCTTATTCATGCTATCACTCCTTATTATTTACGCAATATATATAATATCACTAATGATAAATAAAAACAATATAAAATTGTGAAAGTATTGTGAATATTTTTAACCTACAAAAATATAGAGATAACTTACAGCAATACTATTGATATTCTAGGTAGTTGTAGTATAATATTTCTTGTATTGGAGTGATTATATGAAACTATGTGTACTAGCAAGTGGCTCAGGTGGGAATGTTACATATTTAGAGTCTAAAGGTACTAAAATCTTATTAGATTGTGGGATTACTTATAAACAAATTTCACAAAGACTAAACAGCCAAGAATTATCACTTGATAATTTAGATGCGATATTAGTAACTCATGAACATACAGATCATGTCAAAGGTATTAATGTGTTACTTAAAAGACATAACTCAGTTTGTTACTTAACTGAGGCTACTCATGATTCTCTTTATTTTAAAGTAAAAGAAAACTTAAAAGAACACCAGTTATCATTCATTACTCCAAATGAATCGTTCACAATCAAAGATATTGAAGTATTACCTATAAGCATCTCTCACGACGCAGAAGATGCAGTAGGTTTCATTATTTATACAGAGGGAAAAAAAGTTGTTTATATCACAGATATTGGCTACTTGCCCGCGAAAGATATTGAGGTGTTGAAGAATGCAGATATTTATGTATTTGAATCTAATTATGACATCACAATGTTATTCACATCAGAGAGGCCATATTACTTAAAACAAAGGATTGATTCAATAAAAGGACATATGTCTAATAATGATTCAGCTTACAATATGACAAAACTGATTGGTGAGAATACGAAACAGATAATATTAGCTCATCCTTCAAGAGAATGTAACAGCAAAGAATTAGCAATAAAAACGTATGATGAAGTATTCAAAGACTATGATTTAAAGATTACAGATTATAATCTAGTTGTAGCATCTCAAGATGTTCCAACTAAAATATTTGAAATATAGGAGGATAATGATGGAAAACGAAAAAATTATTATTGAAATATGTACTGAAGTTTTTAATGCAAAAGAAAATGAAATTAGTGTAGAAAGAAGATTAATGGGTGGAATGAGCAATTTCACATATGTGATAAAAGTAAAAGAAAAATTATATACGTTCAGAATCCCAGGGAAAAATGCAGAGAAATTTGTTGATAGAATAGTTGAAGCGCATCACATTGCTCTTGTAGATTTACTTGGACTAAATAATAATACTATTTATTTAGATGTTAATACAGGGTATAAAATAGCTGAATATATTGAAGGAACTCCACTTCACGAGCTTAATCCTATGGATTACTTAAAAGAAGCTTCAGAGGTTCTTCATACAATCCATTCTTCAGGACTAGTATCTGATTATGATTATGATCCACTAGGAAGATTAGTAACATACGAGAACCATAATATAGAGCTTGGATATGAACATTCAAAGAGATACCTTTCATTAAAACAAAAATTCTTATCATATAAGGATAAATACATAGATAGTTCTTTAAAAGTTTTAACTCATGGTGATTCACAAGTTTCCAACTTTGTTGTCACTGATAAAGGACTAAGATTAATGGATTGGGAATTTACCGGAAATAATGATCCATTTTATGACATAGCATGTTTTGGAAATAGTAATTTCGATCATGCAATTGCCTTGTTACCTATCTATTTAGGTAGAGTGCCATCAATAGCAGAATTTAACCGTCTTTACTTCTTTAGAGCATTTCAAACATTGCAATGGCATAATGTTGCATTATATAAAGAATTCATTGGTTTAAGCAAAGATTTAGGTGTTGATTTTATGCTATTTGCTGATCTCTATTTAGACAAGGCAGAACGATTATTAAACAGTATTAAATAAGCTAGATTTCGTATCTAGTTTTTTTTTTTTTAATAATGAAAATGAAAGTGTTTTCTTTTCTAAATAAATTGAGCTTTTATTGTTGTAAAATAAAACAAAATGTTCTATAATCAAAATTGTCAGTAATATAGATAAAAAAATATATATTTATAATGGAGGTAATTACCATGGCAACAAAAAAAGTATTCCAATCAATGGACGGTAACCAAGCTGCTGCACATGTTTCATATGCATTCACAGAAGTAGCCGGGATTTATCCTATCACACCATCTTCACCGATGGCGGAATATACTGATTTATGGGCATCTCAAGGTAAAAAAAACTTATTCAATATGCCGGTAAAAGTTATTGAAATGCAATCTGAAGCTGGAGCTGCAGGAACTGTACACGGATCACTTCAAGCAGGTGCTCTAACAACAACTTATACAGCATCACAAGGATTGTTATTAAAATTACCAAACATGTACAAAATAGCAGGTGAATTATTACCTGGTGTTATTCATGTTGCTGCAAGAAGTATTGCAGTACAAGCTTTATCAATATTTGGGGATCATCAAGATGTAATGGCTGCTAGACAAACTGGATTCTGTATATTATCAAGTGGTTCAGTTCAAGAAGTTATGGATTTAGGTGCTGTTGCACATTTAGCTGCTATTAAATCAAGTCTTCCTTTCTTACATTTCTTTGATGGATTTAGAACTTCTCATGAAGTTAACAAAATTGAAGTTATGGACTATGCTGATTTAGATAAATTACTAGATAGAGAAGCTGTAACACAATTCCGTAAAAGAGCATTAAACTCAGCGAACCCTGTTACTAGAGGTTCAGCTCAAAACGATGATGTTTATATGCAAGCTCGTGAAATTCAAGATAAATATTATGAAAAAGTACCTGATATAGTAGCAGATTACTTAAAAGAAATTTCAAAAATTACAGGTCGTAATTATGCACCATTTGTCTATTATGGAGCAGAAGATGCAACTGATGTAATTATCGCAATGGGTTCTGTAACAGATGCTATTGAAGAAACTGTTGATTACCTAGTAGCACAAGGTCGTAAGGTTGGACTATTAACTGTTCATCTATACCGTCCTTTTAGTGCAGAATATTTCCTAAGTGCAATGCCAAAAAGCGTTAAGAGAATTTCTGTAATTGAAAGAACTAAAGAATCAGGATCTATTGGAGAACCATTATACCTAGATGTTCAATCATTATATTATGGTAAAGAAAACGCACCTGTAATATTAGGTGGACGTTATGGTCTTTCAAGTAAAGATACTACTCCAGGACAAATTGTTGCAGTTTATGATAATTTAGTTGGAGAACAAAAAAACAGATTTACAATTGGTATTGTTGATGATGTAAATCATTCATCATTACCTAACGTAGAAATAGATACACAACCTAAGGGAACAACTGAATTATTATTCTTCGGATTTGGATCTGATGGTACTGTTGGTGCATCTAAGAATACAATTAAAATTATTGGTGAAAATACAGATTTATATGCTCAAGCATATTCATCTTATGACTCTAAAAAATCTGGTGGAGTTACACGTATGCATCTAAGATTTGGATCAGTTCCAATTCGTTCAACATACTTAGTAAATACTCCGCATTTCGTATCATGTTCAAAAGATTCTTATCTAATGAAATACGATATGGTTGATGGATTAAGACAAGGTGGAACATTCTTACTTAATACAGTTGATCCTATAGAAGAAATTGAAGCTCTACTTCCTGCGAAAGTTAAAAGATTATTAGCAGAAAAAGAAGCTAAATTATATATCATTAACGCTGTTAAGTTAGCCGAAGAAGCTGGACTTGGTGGAATGATTAACACAATTATGCAAAGTGCATTCTTTGCATTAAATGAACAAATTATGCCCTACGATAAAGCTACAAAATTGATGAAAAAATATGCTCTTAAAGCATATGGTCGTAAAGGTAATGAAATAGTTGAGAAAAACTATGCAGCAATTGATAAAGGTAAAGCAGGACTTGTAAGAGTTGAGGTTAAACCTGAATGGGCAAAATTAGTAGATGATAAAGTTATCGTTGATACAACAAGACCTTATTTCGTTTCTAAAATAGCTGATCCAGTTAATGCAATAAAAGGATATGATTTACCTGTTAGCGCATTTACAGGATATGAAGATGGTACTATGGAAAATGGTGGAACTGCATATGAAAAACGTGGTATCGCAAACTATGTTCCTAAATGGTTAGATGATAACTGTATTCAATGTAATCAATGTGCATTTGCTTGTCCTCATGCTGTAATTAGACCTTTCTTATTAACTGAAGAAGAAATGAAAAATGCACCAGAAGGTTTAAAAACTAAAAAACCTCAAGGTAAAGGATTCGATGGATTACGCTACAAAATCCAAATCTCTACATTAGATTGTACAGGTTGTGGAGTTTGTGTTGAAGTATGTCCTTCTAAAGAAAAATCATTAGTAATGACTCCAATTCATGAAGAAATTGATCTTGGAGAAGTTAAAAATGCTGAATACTTATTTGATCATGTTACTTACAAAGATAACTTAGTAAATAAAAATAACGCTAAAAATTCACAATTTGCAAAACCATTATTTGAATTTAGTGGTGCATGCGCTGGTTGTGGAGAAACACCTTATGTTAAATTAGTAACTCAATTATTTGGTGAAAGAATGCAAATTGCTAACGCAACTGGTTGTTCATCAATTTATGGAGGAAGTTTCCCAGCTACACCTTATACAACATTAGACAATGGACGCGGGCCTGCATGGGCAAACAGTTTATTTGAAGATAATGCTGAATTCGGATATGGTATGAGACATGCTAATGAAGCACTTCGTGATAGATTACAAAACGTATTTGTTGAAAATAAAGATAAAGTAAGTCCTGAAATCAAAGAATTATTTACTTCTTGGGTAGATAATAGAACTGATGGAGATATAACATTAGATGTATTTAACAAATTAATGCCATTAATCGAAAACTCTACTGATGCAATGGCAAAAGAAATCAAAGAATTATCTAACTACATCGTAAAACAATCAAATTGGATTATCGGTGGAGACGGATGGGCTTATGATATCGGATTTGGTGGATTAGACCATGTTATTGCAAATAAAGAAGATGTTAATATCTTAGTATTAGATACAGAAGTTTACTCAAATACTGGTGGACAATCATCTAAATCTGCTCCAACAGGTTCAATTGCTAAATTTACAGCAAGTGGTAAAGAAGGTAAGAAAAAAGATTTAGCTGCAATCGCAATGAGTTATGGACATGTATATGTTGCTCAAGTATCTCACGGTGCTTCCCAACAACAAGTTCTTAAAGCATTCAAAGAAGCTGAAGCATATAAAGGACCTTCATTGATTTTAGCGTATTCACCGTGTATTGCTCATGCAATTAAAGGTGGATTAACTAATTCAGGGAACCAAGCAAAATTAGCAACATTATGTGGTTACTGGCCAACATTCAGATTTGATCCAAAACTTGAAGTACTTGGTAAAAATCCATTCAAAATTGATTCGAAACCACCACAATGGGATCGTTATAAAGAATATCTAATGAATGAAGCTCGTTACTATCAATTACTTGATATTAATCCAGAACATGCAGAAGAATTATATGATCTAAACTTGAAAGAAGCTAAACGTCGTTATGCTATGTATAAACGATATGAAGCAATGGATTATAGTTTAGAAGAAGAATAATTATAAACAAAAGCGAAGATTTTTCTTCGCTTTTGCTATTGCTTTTTTAAATGTAAGCGTTTATAATGATAAGTTACAATAGGAAGTAGGTGAATAGGATGGATAAAACAATTGATATTTTTTACATCCTACAAAGTCTTGGATTAACAGTTCTGTTCGTAGGTCTCATTGGATTTGAGAGACAAAGAAAGCATAAAATTGCTGGGATGACAACGCATGTTTTAGTTGCACTTGGTGCAGCTGCCCTTGCAATCGTTCAAGAAATAATGGTTCATGACGCAATAGTTTTTGCTCAAGCTAATCCTGACTTAATCCGTTCGGTCGTGATTGAAAGACAAAGACTAATCGCACAAATAGTTGCGGGTGTTGGGTTCCTTGGAACTGGTGCTATACTAAAAACTAATTCAAATGTATATGGTTTAACAACTGCTTCAACTCTGTGGATTGGTGCAATCATTGGAATTATTTTTGGACTTGGTCAATATACGTTAGGAATCATTGTATCTATTTTGGCTTTAGTAGTTTTATTGTTGATTAAACGCGTTTTCAGACAACCTTTAGCTGATTATTATAAAGGCGAAGGGAACGATGAACATAATGAATAGAAAAGACATCAAGAGAAGATATAGAGAAAAACTTCAAG
>CAYYOU010000052.1:0-7376 GCA_964473425.1 uncultured Candidatus Izemoplasmatales bacterium
TCTTAAAAGAAGCTGGAGTTATTGATAGTGGGGCAGCTGGATTTATTGATATAATTGAAGGAATGATTTTAGCTTTAAAAGGAACAATATTAGAAGATTCTAAATTTGCTACAGTATCATCAGTTTCACATGAAATACATGCCTATGAAGGTTCTACTGATTTTGGGTATTGTACTGAGTTTATTGTAAACTTCAAAAAGGATCACAATTTTATAAAAGAAAACTTTATCACTAAGATATCTACATTTGGAGATAGTTTAGTTGTAGTAAGTGATGAGGAAATATTAAAAGTTCATATCCATACTAAAACTCCAGGTGATGTATTGAACTTTGGACAACAATTTGGAGATTTTGCAACTTTGAAAATTGAAAACATGAGTGTCCAACATTCAGAAACATTGCTACATACAGTTGGAGAAGGACATGACTGTGGTCATGAACATCAAGAGTTTAAGAAAAAATATGGAATTATTACAGTAGTTAACGGACAAGGATTAAAAGAAATGTTTAAAGAGATGGGTGTTTGTAACATTATTGAAGGTGGACAAACAATGAATCCTTCAACAGAAGACTTCATTAAAGCTGTTGAAAACATCAACGCTGAACATATCTTAATTATTCCAAACAATGGGAATGTACTATTAAGTGCACAGACTGCTGCGAAATTCATTAAAAATCAAGATATAACAGTATTACCTGCAAAAACAATTTCACAAGGGTATGCATCATTAACAATGTTTGATGCAAATGCTTCTTTGGAAGTGAACTTAACTGAAATGAATGATTTAATTAAACATGTTAAATCAGGTGAAGTTACTTACGCTGTTAGAGATACTGAATATAAAGGTGTAAAGATTCTAAAAGATGAATTCATTGGAATTGCTGAAGGAGAAATAGTTACATCAAACAAAGAACGTAAAGTTACTGTTAATGCACTATTTGACTCATTAATTAGTGAAGAAAGTGAAATCGTAACTGTGATGTACGGATCAACTGTTAAAGAAGAAGAACTTAAAGAAGTAATGCTATATTTAGAATCACATTACGCTGAAATAGAAGTAGAAACAGTTAAGGGAAATCAAGATATTTATTCTTACATAATAGCTGTTGAGTAAAAGGGTATAGATTTATACCCTTTTTTTTTATATAATGAAATATGGGGTGAACGATATGAGTGCCTTAGAAACCATTAAAGGAATTGGACCTAGAATGAAAGAAAAACTTAATCGTAATGACATTTACGATTGTTTTGACATCATTAACCATTTTCCATCAAGGTATGAAGTATTTCACTTGATTGAACTAAAAGACGTTGTAGACAAAAAGAGAGCTACTATAGAAGGCAAAGTAACAAGTCCTGCAGTAGTTAATTACATCAAGAAAAACTTTAATCGCCTTACGTTCAATATGGTGATTGAAAACAGGAATTTTAAAGTAGTTATCTTTAATCGAGATTACTTAAGAAATATGTTAGATGTAGGAGTAGATATTGTAGTAACTGGATCAATTGATAGATCGCGTAACACGTTAACAGCTACAACTCTAAAACTGAAAAAGAATTTCAAAAATGAAATAGAATCAATCTATAATTTAGATGGAATAAGCGATCATCAATTCAATAAGTTTGTTGAATCAGCAATCAAAGAATATTCATATTTGATAAAGGATGAACTACCTAGCTCTCTGATTAAGAAATACAAGCTGATCACGTATAATGAGTTATTAAGGATTGTTCATAACCCTATTGCAGATAAAGACTTAATTAAAATTGATCGAAGAATTAAATATGAAGAACTTTTTAAATTCCAATTTAAAATGCAATATCTAAAATTAAAAAATAAATCTCGCAAAAATACCGTTAAAAAATATGATATAAAAGAAGTAAAAGATTTTATTTCTAAACTTCATTTTGAACTAACAAATGATCAAAAGAGAGTGACAAATGAAATAATCAAAGATATTAAATCACCTTATGTAATGAATAGACTACTTCAAGGGGATACCGGATGTGGCAAAACTGTTGTAGCTGCAATTACAGTAATCTCAGTATTATCAAGTGGATATCAAGTAGCTTTGATGGCTCCAACTGAAATTTTAGCTAAACAACACTATAAAACATTCTCTAAGTATTTTGAAACAACAGAATATGAGTTAGTTTACTTATCTGGTAAACTAACTGCATCCGAAAGAATTTCAAAACTTGAGATTATAAAAAATAATTCCAAGGTACTAATCATTGGAACACATGCCTTGTTTAGTGAAGATGTAAGATATAATAACTTGGGATATGTAATCACAGATGAACAACACCGCTTTGGTGTTAACCAAAGAAAGAAATTAAGAGAAAAAGGATTTTTGCCTGATGTCCTTTATATGAGCGCTACTCCAATACCAAGAACACTAGCAATTAGTTTGTTTGGAGATATGGATATTAGTACAATTAAAGAGAAACCTAAAAATAGAACAAAAGTAGAAACAAAACTATTCACAAGAAATCAAATAGATATGGTTTACATAATGATTGATGAAGAACTTAAAAAGAAGCATCAAGTATATGTTGTTACACCATTAATACTAGATAGTGAAACAACGGACTTATCAAACGCTCAAAAAGTCTATAAAGAGCTTTCGACAAGATTTAAAGACTACTATGTTGGAATTATTCATTCGAAAATTAAGACTGAAGATAAAGATGAAGTAATGAAATTATTTGAAGAAAATGAAATAAACATTTTAGTTTCTACTACTGTAATAGAAGTAGGAGTAGACGTTCCTAATGCGACATTGATGATTGTCTTAAATAGTGAAAGATTTGGTCTTTCACAATTGCATCAACTGCGCGGTAGAATTGGGAGAAGTTCACTAAAAAGCTATTGTTTATTAATTCACAATGATACTGAATCTGCGAAAGAAAGACTTGAAATACTAGAAAAAACAGATGATGGATTTATACTTAGTGAAGAAGATTTACGTCTGCGCGGACCAGGTGAATTCTTTGGATTTCGACAGTCAGGTGATCTAAAATTCACAAAAGCTTCAATTGTTGAAGATGCAAAAATATTAGAAATTGCTAGAGATGATGCTTTTGCTATTTTAACAGACAAAGAATCATATCGTAATTTGGAATATTCATTAATGTTTAATTATTTGAAGAATGTTTTAAAGAAAACTAATTTAGACTAAATATGGTATAATACTAATGACAAAGAGGTGCTTTTATGATAAAAATTGCAGTTGACGCAATGGGCGGAGATTACGCTCCTAAAGAACAAGTTGAAGGTTCAATGCTAGCCATTAAAATGATTGATGACATTGAAATTACATTATATGGTGATGAACCAGAAATTAGAAAATATCTTACTAATGAAGAAAGAATCACTATAGTCCAAAGTGATGGGGTAATCGATATGGGTGAAAAAGATCCTATTTCGGTTATTAGAAGTAATCGAAAAAGCTCTATGGCTCTTGCACTTTCAAGTGTAAAAAATAAAGAAAACGACGCTATAGTAAGCAGTGGAGCAACTCAAGCATTAATAGCTGGAGCTCATATATTGATTGGCAGAATGAAATCAATGAAAAGAACAGCTATCGCTCCGTTGATACCAAATGTAAATGGTGGAAGCACTATTATATTAGATTCAGGAGCAAATATTGAAATTAAACCTGAATTTATGGTTCAACAAGCATATTTTGCTTTAGTATATTCAAGGGAAGTTCTCAATATTGAAAACCCTAAAGTAGGTCTTCTTAATATCGGAACAGAACCAGGAAAAGGAAGACAGTTAGAACAAGAAGTCTCTAAACTATTTATTGAAAATGATAAAATTAATTTTATTGGGAATGTGGAACCTAAAGAAATACTTGATCCTCCTTGTGATATTTTAATTAGTGATGGATTCACAATGAATATTGCAATGAAGACAATTGAAGGAACTGCCAAAGGCATTGGCAAAATGTTGAAACAAGAGTTGAAGAAAGGTTTCTTTGGGAAAATAGGAATGCTTCTATCAATGAGAAACTTAAAGAACTTTAAACATCGACTTGCTCCAGAAGACATAGGAGGAGCAATGATTTATGGTCTTAAAGGCGTTGTAGTGAAGGCCCAAGGATCATCAAAAAGTGTTGGGTTCTATAATGGAATAAGACAAGCAGTGTTAATTGTCAGAAGTAACGTACTTAAAAAAGTACAAAAAATCATTGAGAGTGATGTGTAAAAGATGAAACAGTTAGAGAAATTTTTTAATCTGGATTTCAAGGATAAAGATTTATTAAAAATGGCATTAACGCATTCTTCATACGCAAATGAAAATAGTTGCATAAGCAATGAGCGTCTTGAATTTATTGGTGATGCAGTTTTAGATTTACTTATGGGAAAATACCTGTATTTAGAAAATAAGCAGTTCAATGAAGGAGACTTAACCAAAAAAAGAGCTAAACATGTTTGCGAAGCTGCGCTTGTAACATATGCTAAAGCCTGTAACCTAAAGAAATATTTATTTTTAGGAGTAGGTGAGGAAAAAAGCGCTGGAAGAAATAGAGTTTCACTCCAAGCTGATGCTTTTGAAGCATTGATTGGAGCTGTTTATATTGATAAAGGCTTAGATGAAACATATAAAATATTCAATAAAGTTGTTATTACGTCAATGAAAGAAGATCGTGATGATGATTTTGTAGATTATAAATCTTACCTTCAAGAACTTGTTCAATCAGATAAACGAACATTAGAATATAAAGTAATATCTGAGAGTGGACCATCTCATAATAAGATATTCTCAACTAGAGTGTATATGGATGAAATATTAATGGGAGAAGGAATAGGGAAAAGCAAGAAAGAAGCAGAGCAAAATTCAGCTGAAATGGCATTAAAAAAATTAGCTATGAGGTCAATCAAATTTTAAAGATTATTTGAAAAAAATAATCTTTTTTTCTAGTTTGCTATGGTATAATATAATCCAAGCGAGGTGAAGAAATGGATATCAAGGACATAAAAAGATATATCAATAACAACACAATAGACTTTACAGAATTAATACTGAATAATTACTTTAAACTAGGAATAGATGAAACCGATGCAGTTATATTGATAAAATTACATTATTTACTAAATAACAACAAAACATTTATCTCGCCTAAAGAGCTAGCTGAAATGCTTTCTGTTTCTACACAAAAAACCTCGAGGAGATTAAACTCGTTGATTGAAAAAGGGTTCATTAAAATGGAAGTAGTTGAAACAAAAAATGGGAAACAATCAGAAAGTTTTAATCTAGATTTCTTGATTGAAAGTATTATGAAAAGCGGGTTTGAAAATCGAAACAAAAGTAAAGAAACTTCAAACAAAACACTTGAATCAAAATTAGCAAAACTATTTGAAGAAGAGTTTAAAAAGCCTTTGAGTATATTAGACATACAAACTATTACAAAGTGGTTAAATGAAGACAAATATACCTATGAAGAGATCAAAGAAGCATTGTTTGATGCTGTAAGATTAAGAAAATTAACAATTAAATATGTTGATTCTATTCTTCTTAGAAAAGATGATAAACCTTCGATTAAAAGATATAAAAAGACCACTAAAATTAGTGATCTTAAGAAGATATGGGAAGAGTAAATGAGATATTAAGTGTTTTAGATGAAATGTTTCCGAATGCAGAATGTGAATTAAATCATACTAATTCTTTAGAGCTTCTTATAGCAGTAATGCTTAGTGCTCAAACAACGGACAAATCAGTAAATCTGCTTACAAAAAAGTTGTTTATAAAATACAGA
Organism: uncultured Candidatus Izemoplasmatales bacterium; assembly: GCA_964473425.1. GTDB lineage: Bacteria > Bacillota_I > Bacilli_A > Izemoplasmatales > Izemoplasmataceae > JAFGXW01. Next base: position 5,767 of record CAYYOU010000052.1, read on the forward strand.
AATGTCGATGATTTTGCAAATGCAGACATAGAAGAATTGGAAAATGATCTAAAAAGAATTGGCCTTTATAAAAATAAAGCAAAGAATATAAAGTCTACAGCTATACAATTGATAGAAAATTTTAATAGGACTGTACCAAGTAGTCAAGTTGAACTTGAATCACTTCCAGGTGTTGGTAGGAAAACAGCAAATGTTGTGTTAAGTGTTTGGTTTGATGTGCCAAGAATTGCAGTTGATACTCATGTAAATAGAGTGTCTAAAAGGCTAAAATTGGCTTATTTAAATGATTCTGTTTTACAAGTTGAAGAAAAGTTGATGAGAAAAATTCCTAAAAATAAATGGAGTGATACTCATCATAAAATGATTTTCTTTGGAAGATATCACTGTACATCAAGAAATCCGAAATGTAATGAATGTAAGTTAAAAGAGGTTTGTCGTTATCCTAATATTTGAGGATACTTCCTCTTTTTTTTTCTGAAATTGTGAAAAGCGACATATATGTCCATTCTTAGTTGAATTTCTGAAAAAAAATCTCTATATTGTAGTGATATAAGAACAATACAACTCATAAGTTCTTGAATATGCTAAAGTTCGCAAGCTAATAATTTTTTTCAACACATATTCCTCTAAACACCATTTTTATAGGATAGAGTATTTATAGAGAGGAAGTGCAATGCATGAGTTTGACAAGTCTTAAGAATAAGATTAATAAAAGAGTGAGAATCAGTGATTACAGATCGGACTACCAAGAAATAGGTAGTTTTATCAAAAAGAAGCGAAAGGAACTTAATGTTACTCAGGACATTATATCTAATGGCATATGTAGTATTAGTTACCTTTCTAAGATTGAGAATAATCAGATTGTACCAAATGAGTTTTACGTTAAAGAGATAATGACTAAACTAGAAGTTAGTGAATCCTTTTTACAAAAAACTCTAGATGATAAGCTTTATCTAAATAATATGATTAAAGGTATATTTTTTTTAGATGATGATTTAGTTACAGATACTTATAAAGAAGTTGAAAACATTGAAAATAATTTAGTAATTAACCTAGTAAAATTAGGATACTATGTATATTTTAGTCTTGAAGATGAGAATCAGTACGTAATGATGTTAGAGAATCTTGTAACAAATATGAGTGATTTAGAATTACTTTCATATTTGTTCTTTTCATCAATCTATTTTATATCAAAAGAAAAGTACAGAACTGCTTTAGAAATATTGTTTTTATGTAACAAGATTTCAATAAGTAATGATTACTTAGAAGCATTAATAAGTGAAAATTCATATTTGGCAAAACAAAGACTATTAAAAAAGAATTGCTCACATGATGATTTCAAGAATGCAAAAGATGTATATAACAAACATCATAATATTAAGAGAGTAGTAAACTTAGCTCTTTGGGAGGCACACTATTTAACAGAAGAGAATCCTGAAAAGGCTATTGTTATAATAAATAAAATTAAAGAATCACTTCAAGATGTCTACCTACAAGACTTTTATTGCCTAGTTAAAGCAGAAATATTGATTGCTTTTAACTATTATAAGGATAGCGTTTTATCGTTAAATAAAATTAGTAATGATTCTAATTTCTTTTATCAAAAAATG
>CAYYOU010000053.1:0-7335 GCA_964473425.1 uncultured Candidatus Izemoplasmatales bacterium
AATTAGAGTATAATAAATAATAGATATATGTTCGATATTTTTGGTGTAGTAGGTGTAGTTGGTGTAGCCATGGCTACGAAGACCTACTAGTTATGTCATTTAGAATAAAGAACAATGAGCCGTATCATAAATAGTTGCAACTATTGACATGAAGAAGATAACAAAGCCCGTTTGGGCTTTTTATTTTGCACATTTTTATTGTGCTTTGATATGGTATAATGGTTATAGTGTGCATTGCTGATCGAAAAAAGTATGAAGTTAGGGGAACACATATGAGATACTCAAAAGAATTAGTGTTACAAGGATTACAATTATTTGAAATAAAGGATAAAATAGTAAACATTGAACCCTTCATTGAATATTTTAATTTTCAAGAAAATCCATCAGAAGTAAAGTTTATAGCAAAAATTAAATTTGAAACTAAAAAACCATTAATTATAAGAATTACTAAAGAAAGTCATATCGATAACAGTCTTGCTGAAAAGCAGAGTATCTTTTCTGAGAAAATGAGAGAATATGGTATAAATACTCCCAAAAGGTATAGCATGAATAAAAAGTATGTTTTGGAGTTTTCTCATGAAGGTCACATTTTAAACTGTGCACTTGAAGATTATGTTGGTTCATCAATAAAGAAACTTAATATAGAAAAACTTAGAGATATAGGAAGTCTATTAGGTAAAATGCATTTATTATCCGAAACTAATGACATTAAACTTAATACAACAGGGTATGTATTTAATTTGTTAGGTGTCAATGAAGTAATTAAACTAGACAAATTAGTAGAGTTGCATAATCAGTATAATTTAGATAAGAAATTTTTAAGTCGAATTCAGGAATCATACAACTTGATTCTTTCAAAAGTATCTACAAAATTGGAAAGTGAATCAAAGTATGGAGTTCAAGGAGATAGTAGTTTAAGTAATTTAGTATTTAAAAACGATAAAACATGGATATTTGATTACAATATAGCTTGTGATGAATATTTAGTTATTCAATTTGTATTAGAGGGGTTGCTTTTATCGTACGAAGAAGAGTATGCAGACAATTCAACCTTTGATGAGAGATTTGATTCGTTTACTAAAGGCTATTTTGAAGAAAGAAAACTATCTGCTGTTGAAAAAGAAGTTTTCCCACTTATCCTAAAGGTATCAAAAGCTTTATGGTTTACAAAAATACAATTTAATGAAAGTTCAATTGAAAAATTATTAAAAAAATCAGAATTTAAACTGGTATATGAAATATTAGACAATATCTCTAAGTTACTGAGAGATTGATAATTTAAACATATCATTACTAAAAATATTTCGTTACAACGAGCCGTACCATAAGTAGATCTTAAACATGATAAGTAGAGTATAACAAAGTCATTTAAAACCGTAACCCGAGATTTAGTAGTTTCGTCACTACTTAGATAATCTCGGGTTTTTGTTTGGGAAAATATATGAGCTTTCATTACGGTCATGAGTCCTGTATACGACAATGAAACAATTTGATTAAGTGGTCCTTTTTGTAACTCGAAAGCTGTTGTATTTTCTATATAGATAGGTTAATAATACACACAATAGTATAGCCCAAATTAAGTTTTGATTCATTTTCAATCAATAATAGTTGCGCACGCAACAAAGTTGTGTTATATTAATGAAAAAGAGGTGATGTAAATGAGGCAAAAATCAATTGGAGACTTAATATTCGATTTTAATAAAACACTAAAAGTTGAAATCGAAAAAGAATTCAAATCATTTAATATTGGTGTTGGACAGCTACATATTCTATTGAAATTATATTTAGTTAAGGATCAATATTGTCGACAATCAGATTTAGTGGAGAGTTTAGGTATTGATAAGTCAAATGCAAGTAGAAGCCTTGCGAAGTTAGAAGAAAAGGGTTTAGTTGAGTTTATTTATATCAATAAGAGAGATAAGGGAATTAAACTAACTGAAATTAGTGAAGGGATCAAATTCAAAATAATTACTTCTTTACAAAATATTTCAAAAAAAATGACTCATGATATTTCAGATGAAGACATTGATAATGCATATAGAGTAATTGAAAAGATGAATAAGAATCTAGAGATATAACTTAGTAAATATCAGAAGTATAAGATAAAACTAGAAAACAAAAAAGAGGAGAAAATTTATGAAAGTTTTTTACAATTGGTTATTTAACAAAAGTAAAGTTATGATAGCTTTATTACTAGCGTTAGTAGTACTAGGCGGATTCTACTTTACTCAAATGCCTAAAAAAAGTGAACCGAATATGGATATTGCATTAACATTTATTGAAATGTCGTTTAATGGTGGTGAATATGCAAGCATTACAGACTTGAATGAATCAGTAATTGAAGATAAAGAAGAGGAAATCAGACAAGTCTCAAAGCTTATTAATATAAATACAACTATTTATGTGTCACATACAATGGATTATAAAGTAGTTATGGTATTAGCTTATGATACTTATTTATCTCCAGAAGAAATACAAAATCAGAAAACAGAAGTAGAAGATTTGTTCAAATACTTTAATGAACCAGAATCAATTAGTTTCGCAGGTTTTGGTGATAAGACTGATATGGTTTATACAATAACTAAAAAAGCCAATGTTAGTGATGAGGAATATGAATCAAAATTAACGTCTTTTCAAACTGAATTGTTTGATATCTATGGTGTTAAAAATGTAGTCCATAATACTGGGGGTATCTTTTTCTCAGAACATGGAACAGCAGCAGATGTCATTACAGTTAATTTTGATGCTGATCAAGATTTCACAAAATTAAGTGACGATTTCACAGAAATTGTTGACAAATATAGTGATGATTTGAGTATTCATTCAGTAATAGATTCAATTGAAACTGTAAAAGAAGGAGTTTCTTCAGTAATCACAAACTTATTAGAAGCAATCTTTATAGTGTTCTTTATAGTTATACTAATTCTTGGATTTAAGAATGCAATTGGAGCTGCAATTGCATTACCTATTATTGTTCTTATTACAATATTAATTAATAATCTATTAGGATTCGGTCTTGAAAATATGATGATCGCAGGACTAATTTTAACAATTGGGTTGATAGTTGATAATGTAATTGTTATAACAGAGAGCATTTCGAATGAACTGTCTAACGGAAGTAGTATACTTGATGCAACAACAACTACTGTTAAAAAGAATGCACTACCAGTTCTTGCGTCTACATTAACTACACTTGCTGCATTTACACCTATTATATTCATGCCAGGTGTTAGTAAGCAGTATTTACAAACACTATCTACTACCGTTATAATTGCTCTTATATTATCGTATATTTTTGCAATATTAATTACGCCAATAATAAGTAAAATATTAATGAGTAAAAATTATGTGAAACCAAAAACAGTAATCAAAGAAGCACAGTTTATAAAATTATCTACTTTAATTAATAAAGTAATTAGAAGACCTATCATTGTAGCAGTATCGTGTTTAGTATTATTCGTTTGTGCTATGCTGTTATTTGTTACAAATGGAAATACACAGTTTTTCCCAGTACAAGAGGGAGATATTATCATGATAAAATATGAATCTTCTTGTGAAATTCAAAGTTGTGGATTTGAAATGGTAGAATATACAAATGCTATAAATGAAGTTTTGGGAGATTTTGATGAGATTGATGAATTTGTTTACTCAATGTATAAGGATTTACCAAATATTGGGCAACAAGATTCAATATCACCAGGGTCATCTTCAGGAAGATATTATATCAACACAAAATTAAATGAATATGAAACTGAAGATTTTGCAAATAAATTGGAAATTGCATTAATTGAACAAACAAAAGATTTTGGATACGTAACTGTTGCTCCTATGCTTTACACATCAGCAGATGATACATCTTTTGTATTCAGTAGCGACAACTATACAGATTTAGTTGAAGTTAACCAAATAATAACTGATAAATTAGAGGGGCATGATTTTATTCAAAATGTTTCATCTAACGTAGTTCCTAACCACAATTTTATAATGTTCAAAACAAACGCTAAATATAGTGTAACGATTACAGCTAAGCCTATAACCGGTGAATCAGGAACTCAAATACAGCAAGAAATACTGGAAGAACTTGAAGATGAATTAAATAGCTATGAGAATGTAAATAACATAGCTACCGGACTTAGTGAAATGAACAATAAGATTATGACGACTTTGATATCAAGTTTTACAATTGCCTTAGTCTTAATTGTCTTAATTGGACTTGTTCAGTTTAATGGATTTAAATTGCCGCTAATAATGTTTGCAACAATCCCACTAGCTTTGACAGGAGCACTTACTTTTGCGGTTATCTTCAATCAGTCCTTATCAATGACATCGTCTCTTGGAATAATTGCATTGATGGGAATAGTTGTAAACAATGCAATATTACTGCTTGATTATATTAAAAAAGAAAGAGAAGATGGACAATCTATTGATGAAGCTTGTACAAGATCGGTAAATAGAAGGATTAAACCAATAATTGCTTCTAATTTAACAGCAATTGGTGGAATGATACCTTTAGCCGTATTTGGTGGATTATTCTTTAGACCTATGGCAATTATGATGATTGGTGGAATTTTAGCTAATGCGTTATTATCTCTAATGTTAGTTCCTTCATTGTACAAACTTTTACACAAAGAAAAGAATTAGAAATTAATAAAAGTATTAGTTCTAATAGATATTCAATAAGTTGTAATTAGTTTTATACAGCAAGTCGTATCACAAATAGACAAGCGAATTGCGATTTATAGTTAATGGAAGAATAACTTTATAAACACAAGACCATTTATTACTATGGAAGTAACACTGGAAACACTAAGGATTAGACAAATCTATTTATTGTAAGGAGAGAAATTATGTCGATAGAATTAATTATATTACTAGTACTTATTATTGTTGTGATAGCTTACCTAGTTTTAATTAGAACAGGATTAGGATGTATCCTAATCAAAAGCGGGCCGGAATTAATCCGTTGTCTTATAGATGAAGAGAGTCGTGAAGGACTTAAAGCCTTAATGGACTGTGGGAATAAGAACTCTGAAAGGATCAAACAACAAGTGCTTGAGTTCAAGGATATGAGAGTACCTGGAGATAGTGATATTTGTAGTGCTCGATGTCTAGATGAGTATCCAACACCACAATTAGCAGCATTCTCAAAGAAAGTAACTACAAAATGTAACCATGCTTTTAAGAAAGACGATATAGTTCCTACTGAGTTTGTTAACTTTGAAGGAGCACCGCTTCCTATGGATCTTAATGAGCATGAAGGAGTTTGGTGGCGTTCATACACAAATGCTTGGGATTCTTGGGCAGGATCTCGCTTGAAATTTGACCCTCAGGAAAATGGGGATTATCATTTACACATTGAGCATCAAGTTAAAACGGCCAAGCGTGGACTGATTCGAAGAACATTAGTCGAACAAATTGAAAAAGAAGGCATTACTACATCCCAATTTGGCACACGCCTTGTGATGTGGGGTACTGAAACTACCGAAGTGTGGAAACTTCTTTATAAGACGGAAGATGTTAGAGCGTTCGCTATTTGTGCAACCACTGAAAAACCAAGATTGAGAATAGATAGTATTGTGCTTGTTATATCTCGTGAACAAGAAATCAAAGAGGTATCTCTTGAAAAACTAAAAAGCGCAATAGAAAAACGAGGGTATTCCTGGGAACATTTTACAAAAATTGATAATGAGAGTTATACTTCTAACCTACCCGTACTACCTTATTAAGGTATGCATTTAAAAACTGAAAAAAACATATTCTAACCATGAATATGTTTTTTTGATGATAATAGTAACCCTATAGCCATAGGTGAGTATGGATTAACTGGTACTCAATAAATATTTGTCCTAATTATAGCAAGTTAATCTATGATATAATTAAGGTAGCTATCAACATTTAATCTATATTAGGAGGAAACCAAATGAGCAAAATTAAAACGGGTGTAGTTGGATATGGATTTTCTGGTAGGATTTTCCAGTGTCCATTTGTAGATGCACATGATGGATTTGAGTTAACTGGAGTTGTACAAAGACACGGGGATGAAGCAATTATTGATTATCCAGACATACAATTATATAGAAGTTTAGATGGTATGTTGGAAAATGATGATATTGAACTTGTTATTGTAGCTACTCCAGCACATTTACATTTTCAACATGCGATGAAAGCTTTGGAAGCAAATAAGCATGTACTAATTGAAAAACCTTTTGCTACTACAAAAGAAGAAGCAGAAAAATTGGTTGAAAAAGCCAAAGAAATGAATAAGGTTGTTACTGTATATCAAAATAGACGTTTTGATGGAGACTTTCTAACGATTAAAAAACTGATTAATGAGGGTGCTTCTATTTATGAGTATGAAGCTACATGGGATAGAACAGTATTAAATTTTGATGATTCTCAATGGCAAGAACAAGGTCATCTAGGATCAGATTTACTATTTGATTTGGGAACACACTTTTTGGATCAAGCGTTAACTCTATTTGGTGAACCTATAACGGTCCATAGTAAAGTTAAAACAATAAGACCAAACAGTAAGATAGATGACTATTTTTCTATCGAGCTTGAATATAGTGATAAAGTAGTAAGATTGAAGTCTTGTATGCATGCTTCAAAAGAAGATGTTCGTTATAAAATCCATACCGATAAAGGCACATACTATTTTTATAATATGGATTTACAAGAGGAACAATTATTGTCTGGGATAAGACCACTAGATCAAAATTATGGTGATACTTCAACTTATGATTTATTTGATGTAGAAGGACATAAATATTCCACTGAAATAGAAAAAGGTAGTTACTTAATGTTTTTTGATGATTTAGAAGGAGCTATTAGAAACAATGAAGAATATCCTGTTAGTACTTCTGACGCTGTTAGAGTAATTAATTACTTACATACTTTCAGAGAAAATAGATAGAAATAGTTAAGGTATTTGAAAATTCATAAAAACGAGTTCAATTATTTGAACTTGTTTTTAAATATAATCCTTAGTTAGAGAATTGATAATAAACTCAATTTATAATTTACAATTAATTGCGATACAACGAGTATTTTTATAAGTGAATTGAACGAATATCTAGTCCTTACTCTATTTAGGAAATTAACAATGTATTTTAATGATTAAAGAACTAATAAAAAAAAGCCTTAAACTAGATATAGTAATGGATTGAAAAGCCAAGTGTTATTGAAAACTTTATCATTTTTCCATAACCATTTTACACTATCTAATATCTAGAAGTCATTTACTGGCTTCTTTTTTTGTGGTAAAATACACTACGGTTAGGTAGTGTCAAAAGTTTAATGGAAAGATGAATTTTAGACGCATATCAATCAATA
>CAYYOU010000054.1:0-7335 GCA_964473425.1 uncultured Candidatus Izemoplasmatales bacterium
TCTATAAATGAACGTGAAATTCTAGAATTAGAAACAAAACTAACAATGGAAAATGGGTTCGCATATTATGAAATCGAGTTTGAATTATTAGGAGAAGAATATCAACTCGAGGTATCGGCAATTGATGGAGTGATACTAACAAACAATATGGATGAAGCTGGTTTCGAATATCAAGATGACAAAGATGACAAAGACAAAGATGACGCAGACGATGACTTCCCTACTGATGTATTAAGCTCTGAAGAAGTAATGGTTATAGTATTAGCTGAATTATCTATAAATGAACGTGAAATTCTAGAATTAGAAACAAAACTAACAATGGAAAATGAGTTAGCTTATTACGAAATCGAGTTTGAATTACTAGGAGAAGAATATCAACTCGAGGTATCGGCAATTGATGGATCAATATTAACAAACAATATGGATGACGCTGACGATGATAACAAAGATGACAAAGACGCTGACTTTCCTACCGATTTATTAAGCTCTGAAGAAGTAATGGTTATAGTATTAGCTGAATTATCTATTAATGAAAGTGAAATTCTAGAATTAGAAATAGAACAAGAAATGGAAGATGGGTTTGCTTATTACGAAATCGAGTTTGAATTACTAGGAGAAGAATATCAACTCGAGGTATCGGCAATTGATGGATCAATATTAACGAACAATATGGATGACGTTGCTGCTGGTAATGATTCTAAATCTGACAAAGATGATGATACTACAGATGATGAATCAACAGAATAAACATGTTAATCATGAGTGGTTTGAGTTTGAATATAAAATGTGTAAAAAACAGGAATAAGTAGTAATTAAGTATGAAAAGGCAAGGTGAAGCTATGGAAAACATTCAATATCTAGAATCAATAATAGCGAACAGAATTCTAGAAGAATCACTTAAAGTAAATAATGTTCTAATATCATATGTAACAAAGGCTTGTAAGTTTCTTCAGTATTCTGAAAAGGATCTTAAAAAAATTATTCTAGGTGTTTATTTGATGGATATAGGTCTTAAGGTTGATTTTATATCCTCTGAAGACTATGATAATCATACTATAAACGGATGTATGATGATGAGTGGAATAGACGATGTTGAGATAATAAAAAATATAGTTTTGTTACATCACGAAAATAAAATTGGTACAGGATTTCCATATGGTTTGATGGGGAATGAGATTCCAAAGTATGTTCAAATTGTTTCTATATGCAATGATTATTTGAACCATAAAGCTGAAGGTGATTTAAGATACAACGAAATCATAAGTGAACTTGGTTTATTGTACAATGAGAATATGATTGAATACTTGTCTGATTTTATTTTTGATAAATAAATCTAATTTTTGATACGAGATAATAGAATTGCTAAGTAAGGAGAAATATAATACTGAACAACTACGACACATTAGAACAAAATCTCAAACAATATCAAGTTGTGGTTGTAAAAATATAAACTAATAATAATATTTTTTCATTCTTCAGTTCAAAGGCACTTCGGTGCCTTTTTGCTTGAAAAAAGTATGAGCATACAATAGATATTAAAAGTATGTGAAAGCAGTGGCCAATTTTTGGTTGGGTATATAATGATGCACTAATTGGATCGTTATCTTCAGATCAGAAAAACGGTTCAAGAAGTATAAGGTTACAAAATGGCTATGTAGAAACTATATTTAGAGTAGAAAATATGGAGGAAATTTCATTTAACTTTGGAAACTTCAGTCAAAATACTCCCTCAGCAAATCTAACGATAAATATTTCTGAGGATGACGTGAACTGGTATACAATTGACACACTTGCATCAACATCTTCATTTGAAGTTTATTCAATTGACATAACGGACACACTTTTAAATACATTTGGTTTAAGCAAAACGGATGGATTATATATTCGATTATCAAGTAATGATTCAAAGAGGATTAATATTGATGATTTTAGTATTGTTTGTTTAGGAGAAAGCATCTTCAATGTTGACTAAAAACAGATAAACAGTCTTTCCATCGGAAAAAACAAAAAAACTATGATAAATTATATTTTTATCATAGTTTTTTATTTTTAGATTAATGTTTTTGCTCTTTCGTTATTTTACAACTTGTTTTCCATTATGTACAACAAGTTGAGGGAAAGGTATATTAATATTGTTCATATCTAATACTCTCTTCAATTCTTTGTTTAAAGATCTTCTTACATTAATACGATTCTTTTCCTCGCAATGTGCAATAACTCTTATAATTACAGAAGAATCACCAAGTTTATCGACCCCATCATATATTGGGCCAACAATAATTTTAGGGATTTTTTCTCCAATATTTGGTAAATTTGTTTTGATAATTTCTTCGACCTTATCTAAATCTGCACTGTATTCAACAGAAATTTCAGATACTGCATAAGATAAATCCTCAGATAAGTTGATTATTTCACGAATATCAGAATTTGCAATAATAAGGATATTACCATAAATATTTTTAATTCGTGTATTTCTTGGACCTATCTCTATAACCTCACCTCTAAAATCACCAATTTCGACAAAATTACCAACAGTAAATTGTTTTTCGAAAATAATTGATAATCCAGCAAAAACATCTTCTAGTAATCCTTGTGCGCCAAAAGATACAGCTAATCCAGCAATTCCTGCACCGGCTAACAATGTTGGCGTAGGAACATTCCACGCAGACAGGATAAGAATTAGCGAAATGACCATAATACCAAACTTAGCAACTGATATTATAAGAACACCTACAGTTTTCCCGCGGTTACTACTTCTTGTAATTAGTTTAACAATTACAGAGACAACATAGAATAAAACACTCATAAATAAGATGATTGCAATGCTTTCTAAAATATTAATGTAATTGTTTTTAAAGATACTAAAAACATCAAAGAACTTACCGATTGAACTATCGATAACTGTTGCAAAAGCAGTACCTGGAAATAAAATCCCTGTAAGACTTCCAACTAAAATAAATACCAATATAATTACCAAAACAATCCATTTGTGTAAATCTAATCTACTCTTTTTTTCTTTCATGTGTTACCCTCCTCGTATAATAATATCTATTTTATGTCTTATTAAATAATCAAATTGATTTTCAAAAAATATTGTAATTTTATATGATGAAGTTGTTGGTAATAATATTGAGAATGTGACATATTTTTCATTACCATCAGGAGTAAATCCATAAGTCTCACTAGCTAAATATGTGTCGAATTCACCACTTGTATCGTAAGAATCATAATATACTTCCTGAAAATTATGACTTGGATCATTTAAGATGATTGTTACTTCTAAATAATCACCTATTGTCTCTTTAGTATAAGTGTATGTATAAACATCAAGTGTAGTTACTTCCTCTTGATATACAATAGATTTTTCAAGCCTTAATGTTTGTGGATTTGTGTGTATTGCGATACACTCAAAAGCATATGTTGTACTTGGAGTTAGTTCACTAATTACAAACTCATATCCATGCTCACTTGCTTCTAACACGATTTTATCTGTCCTAATAAGTAAATCGTTTTTATAAATTTTCATTTCATATTTTATGTTTTCAACATCCATATCATTATATACTGAGAAAGATGCCTCTTTACTATCAATATAATTCATATAAATTGAAGTGTTTAGCACAAATGGGGGTGTCACCCAAATTTCATCAAGCATCTCAGTGCCTTCTAGTGTTGTACCTTCAAGGTATATATGAAATGCCTCAGAAGTAAAAATATCGCTTAACTCAATATTCATCCTTGGTGCAGTAACAGGAATAGATGAATATAATATTTCAGTATCATGTTCCCAACTATAACCATAATATAGATCAATAGATATATATTTAGAATCGGGATCATAAACGGATACATCAACGTTGTAAACTGTTGAATGAGTACTTGGCTCAGGTTCTACAGATAAAATAGTACCACCAACTTTCTCATCAGTTTTGATTATCAAGGTATCAAGTCTTTCTTGCCCGAAACCTTTATTACCATAAACACTCAAGCGATACTCAGTATCGTTTTCTAGATTATCAAAATAACCTGAATTTCCACCCAGGTTAATTGGTTTTTCATAATATTCTAATTGATTTTCAAGCACTACAAAAAGTGTAGCTACATCTAAAGCATTATCCTCATCAGTAACATTTACTTGATAGACAATTTGTTCGCTTAAAGCAACAGATTTAATAATTTCAGCTTTAGGAGATGCTGGAATTAAAACTACAGCGGCAACAACAGCAACGGTAGCCATAGAAAAAGTTGACATCAAGTCTTTGATAGCATCAAAACGTCTTTTTCTTTCTTCATTCTTCTTCCTACGAGATTTTCCCCTCATTGTCTTCTCCTTAATTGAAATCAATATAGAAATTTTATATTATACTCTTGATTTAATTATACACTTAAAAGAATTCATTGAAAACAATAAAATTGTATTTTGGATTTTTTTCCATAATCTAAACAAAATTATAAGAGAGTTTATAGACAGTGAAGGTAGTGTGGTATAATTGAATAAAAAAGAAAAGTTTATATCATTGTTTAGGATATTGGGGGTAGAAATTATGAAATTAGGGAATTTGATTATATTGGTTTTACTGGTAATAACTTTAGCTTCTTGTGAACAGCAAAGCCTTGTGCAAACTAGAGAAGTAGAATTTAGAACTACTGAAACAGCAATAGAATGGAAATATACAGATGAAGAAACATGGACAAAAATCACTGATGTGTTCCAACAAAGAGAGATAGAATATAGAACAACAGAGACAGCGGTAGAATGGAAATATGTAGATGATGATGTATGGACAAAAATCACAGATTTAGTTCCACCAAGAGAAATAGAATTTAGAACAACAGATACCACAATAGAGTGGAAATATACTGATGAAGAAACTTGGACAGTTGAATACAACTTGATTGATTATTCAGTTGAAGAACCTGAACAATATACTCCAACTAACTATAAAACAAAATATCTTATTGAAGCAAACCCTGAAAAAGGATTCAACATTCCCTATTTTCTTTATATACCTAGTACTGAATATAAAGATGATAATATAGGATTTAAACAATACCTGCTTTTAGAAGGTACCAATTTTGGTATTACTAGTAATCAAGTTGATTATTATCAAAACGATAATTTTATAAAAGGAGAAACATCTCATGTAGCAGGTGATGTATATGAACAATTATATATTCCAAAAATAGTACCTTACTTACCAAAAACTTGTTTTAAAATTGATCATGATGATTATGCTGAATATGGACATTTTCATGCACTTGACAGTACAGTTATTAAAATGGATGAACATAAGGATGAAATGATAGAGTGTTCTTTTGATGGAAATGAATCCAATCTAGGAATAGACTATTTAAACTCTCTAGTAGATATTGAACAACAAATTCATGCAATTGTATTGGATGCACAAGAGAGATTGAATTCTGGTAGTTGGGATTTGGAAGAAGAAATATTTGTTGCTGGATTCTCTGCATCGGGAGAGTATGCAAGTAGATATACAACGATTTTCCCAGAACAAGTGAAAGCGATGTTTGCAGGAGGAATGTTTTTGCCAATTATCCCTGCAGATTCATATGGAGGACATGATTTGATTTACCAAGTAGGTATCTCGGATTATGAACAATTATTTGGAAGACCTTTTGATATTGTAGAATATAATGAAGTAGCAAAAATGTTCTATATGGGAGCAAAAGAGACTATTGATGCCATAGGCGGTTCAGATACTTTTACAAATGATCACAGAGACATAATTTATGATATTTTTGGGGAAATCAGTATTAATGATAGATGGTTTAATGCTCAAGATGTATTTTATGAAATGGGTGGAGATGCACTATTTGTTACTGATAAGACTCAGGGTCATAGTGTGAGCTCCAATGTATTAGGATACATCATTGAATTCTTAAAAAATAACAGGGATTCTACCGAACCTGTATATAATCTTGGTGTTGACTATCCTCAATTAATAATTAGACATAATGAAGTAGTATTAGAAGATACAAGTTTTGACACAACCATGTTTGATATATTTGCAGACAAAAACTTAACTATACTTGGAGATCGGGTTCCTGTTGAAGCATTTAGAGACTTATATGCAGGATATTTTTCTGGTAATTCTAGTTCAAGTTGGTACGATGAATCCAACAACCAAGCAGAATATGTCATTATCCTAAATACACCAACAATATATCAAGATGGGATTTCCTATTTCAATAATATTTTAGTTACCGAAAGTTCAATAAGTTATTATTTAGATGGTGATCAAAAGATTTTTTATATTTACGAATCTTCTGATGAAGATATGCTTGAAACAATAGAAAATTTACCTGTCGATTTCTTATTCTATGATTTCACAGGTGCTCTGGATATAAATGATTGATAAAGAAGCAAGCAAGTAAAAAACTGAGTATTTTAGATTCAAGGATATAAATATGATGTAGATAGTTATTATTAAAAATATGGCGAGGTGAAAAAATGAAAATTATTAAAGTATTATTAGTTGTAGTTGTCGTTATTGGTATTATTGGATTTATTGGATTTAAAAAAGTAAATATTGAAATGGATGAGGTTGATTTACCGGCAAATGTCTATGAAGAAGAGGGCGACTTACTTAATATTGTTAATACTAAACTGTTTGATTTATTTGTTCTATCTGCTGATAACGAATATACAGTTGTAGAAGAAGTAATAAATCTTGTAACTTTGGATACCATTCGTGAAAATGTGAATGCGGAGTACGATCCTTTAAGTGATTGTGATACTGATGAATGCAACTATATTTTGCAGAATGAAGATTATTACATTAATTACGCATGGGCTGAGTTAAGCGAAGATAATCAACTAATCATCCATATTAGTGTTGGGTCGGATAAGTTTATTCATATCAATACAATAATAAATTTCTATCTTGATATAGATATTAATTATTTAGGATTTGAAATTTCGTTAACCTTAGATCAACTATCCGTAAATGAAATAGGGGTTTCTATAGATACTTTAGATAAGATATTAGGTAATTTTGATAAAGACAATATTGAAGCAAAAGTAACTACAGGTGAATTAGATATGGAAGAGTATACATACACTTTATCATTTTCTATACTACCTTAAATCATTTTTGAATAATTAGAAATATTATCAAATTGTATTTTGGTATGAACTTTATTAAGTGAATAATGAAAAAGCTCAATTCAATTTCATATTGAATTGGGCTTTTATAATTTAGATAATAAGAAGGTCTTTCATAGTTTATACATATTAAATCTTATAAAATAGGGCTATTATTATTTCTATTTGTTATAATGGAGTGTAAAGAAAGGGTGACAAAGATGAAGCTA
>CAYYOU010000055.1:0-7329 GCA_964473425.1 uncultured Candidatus Izemoplasmatales bacterium
TTATGCATACTAATTTTAACACATATCAAGAAGAATTAATAAAATTATTATCTTTGAATGATTCATTTACTATTACTGAAATAGAGTATCTTAAGGATAATCTATTTGTTTCTATCATTAAAGATCGCACAGAGGAGGTCTGTCCTGTTTGTGGTTGTTTCACTGACAAAGTTCATGATTATTATGTTAGAACTGTAAATCATGGTGTTTTTAATAACTATAATTTATATCTTCTTTATCGACAAAGAAGATATAAATGTGATTGTGGTAATTCTTTTAATGAGAAAGCTTGTATTGTTGAAAAATATCATAAAATATCTATTAATAATAAATTAGCTATCTTTAAAGAAGCTAGATCTAAATCAACTTTTAAAGATAGTGCTGCTAGACTCAATATATCTTCTACCACCTTCATTAGACATTTTTCTACTCATTGTGTTCAACCAACTAGATCATTGCCTAAGGTTCTTAGTATTGACGAGTTTAAGGGGAATTCAGGTGGAAGTAAGTACCTTGTTTCGATTGCTGATCCAATCAATAAAGTTCTTATCGATATTTTACCTAATCGATTCTCAGATAATCTAGAATACTACTTTAAACAGTTTTCTTTAGAGGATCGGCTAAAGGTTGAATTCTTTACCACTGATATGTGGGCTCCTTATAAAACTATTGCGAATAACTTGTTCCCTAATGCTTTAGTGGTTGCTGATGCTTTTCACTATTCTAGACATGTTCATAATGCCTTCAATAATACGAGAATTCGAATTATGAAGAAATTTCATAAAAGTTCTAAAGAATATAAATTCTTGAAAAAATATTGGAAACTACTTATCAAAAGATCTGATGACTTATCTTATAAAACTTATTGGAATAATTTTTATAAGTATTATTATTCTCAAGTTACCATTGTTGATTTTTGTCGCAATATTCATCCAGAACTTAATAAAGCCTATGAACTAAAAGAAACTTTCTATAAAATTCTTGATTCCGCTACTTATGATTCTTCTTCTAAGCTTCTTACTAACTGGATCATAAATTGTCGTGCTTCCTTTATTACTGAGTTTTATGATGCTTCTTGTACTATTGAAAATTGGCTCCCTGAAATCGTTAATTCTTTTATTATTAACCCTATTACTGGTAAAAGATATTCCAATGCTTATATTGAAGGTACTAATAATTATATTAAAGCTCTTAAAAGAATTTCGTTTGGTATCCCTAACTTTAATCACTTTAGAAATAAAATTCTTTATCAACACAAAAATTCAAATCATGTTGTTATTGGTTATTCTTAAAAATTTTATTGTGCACAATAAAAAGACATCAAGATTTATTCATCTCAATGTCTCATTATTTCTTTTTATTTAGTTCTACCCCAATCCTTGACATAGAACCTTTTTTAACTACTAAGATAAAGAAAATCAACTAATTTATTTTAATATTATTATTGAATACTTTGGTTTTCAACACCTTCAAATGTGATTCCAAAGCTTAATTCTTGTCCTGCAACTAAAGAAAATTGTGCTTCAGTTGGGAATTCCATTGACAAAGTAACTGTTACTTCAACAAAAAATCCATCATGTCCTTCTTCAAGAAGCTTAGTTTGAACAGTTGTATATTCAACTACTTGTGAATCAAACTCAAAGTTAAACAAGTCTTCTAAATCAGTCGAAACTAAATCATCATTTATCTTTATATCATTAATCCTATAGTCCATATCAAGATCTGATTGAACAAAGATAGTATAATTGAACATTATTTCTTCCACATCGCCAACACCAAGAATTGCACCTGTAGGAACAAGCATGTTCCCATCTTCTGATTTCATCTCTTGTGATACAATAACGATGCTATTTCCATCTGTTATTGTATTAACATTTATGTCTTCATAATAAGAATAGACTCTAAATGTACTAAGTGGTAATAAAAAAATCAAAACCAAGCTCAACATAAGCTTTTTCATAATATTCATCTCCTATATAATGTTTATGTAAGGTAACTGGCTATCTCTTTAGAGACCCTATAGTTTTCTGTCCTCGAATTTCTTCAAGTTTAGCTTTGTCATACATCGACATCCATAAGAAAAAATATTATAGTTCCGATTGACTCAATTAGTATAGCATATTTGATTATTTTTTACAATGTTTTACGATGTTTATTTTAGAAATACAGCTTATTTTACACCTTGGATAAATGGATAATCGCAATGTTGTAAGTTTTCCCCATAGCAAAAAAAAAGACAATTTCTTTTGAAATTGTCTTAATATTAACTATTATTTTCTTCTTCCAGAGATTATTGCGATTAATCTTAGTAGTTCAATATATAACCAAACGATCGTAACAACAAGTCCTAAAGAAAGCATCCATTCATATTGTTTACCAGCACCTGCGTCAACTATTGTTGTTATATTGTCAAAATCTATTAATAGAAATAATGATGAAATAATTACTGATAATACAACGATTCCTACATAGAAAGAATAACCAGCTTGTGTAGCAATTCCACCAGTCCAAAACATTATCATCAATACGACTGAAGCAAACACTAATCCAATTAACATACTATACATAGCTTTTCTAAAAAATGTTCCTACTCTAATAAGGCCTGTACTATAAAGAAATAGCATTCCTGCAAGCACTCCAAATGTAGCAAGTAATGCCATCATTATAATTTCGTTACCAAAATATAATGCAAATAAAGCTGAGATAAATCCTAAAAATATTCCTTCAGCTGTTGCATAGATCAAAGAAAACATCCAAGCGAGTTCTACTTTTCGATGTGCGACAATTACTGATATAATCGCTACTATTGGAGCTGCGATTACAGTTATTATAGCAACAGTAAAATTCGCATCAAAATCTAATGATGATCCAAAATATAATGCTATAACTGCTATTATAGTAAGTAACAATGCTGTTTTTGTTGCTACTCCTGTATATGTGGCACTATCACCATCAGAATATACATCACCCATTCTTTTATATACCGGATTTTCTCCTCTAAATCTCATACTATCATCTCCTTAAAAATAGATTATATCATAATTAGAAACTATCAAATAAACTAACTTGTGAATTATCAGGTAATTCATCAAAGACATCTATCATTTCTAATTTTGTAAATAATGTTTTAGATAAACTAGTTCTTTCTTTAATATCATCTTTTGATTTGAACGGTTTTTCTTTTCTTGCTTCTAACACTGAGTTAGCTACTTTGAGCCCTAGTCCATCTATTGTAACAAGTGGTAGTATCAGTGAAACATTATCATCGTCTATGATAAAGTTTCTTGAATCAGATTTGTGAATATCAATATTCTTAAAAGTAAATCCTCTTTTATTCATTTCTAAGGCTACTTCTAATACTGTATATAGTCTTCTTTCAGTATCTTTTGCTGAATTACCTTTTTCATCAATTTCATTCATTTTTTTTGTGATTGCATATTCTCCACCAATAAAGGCATAAACATCAAAGTCACTTGCTCTTTTGCTGAAATATGCTGAATAAAATAGAATAGGTTTATATAGTTTAAACCAGGCAATACGAAGTGCCATAATTACATAGGCTGTCGCATGAGCTTTTGGGAACATATATTTAATCTTTCCACAACTCCAAATATACCAGTCTGGTATATTGTTTTGTTTCATGATTAATTTATATCCTTCCCAAGCATCTTTATCAACACTAGGTTTTCCTTTTCTAATAAATTCTGCAATTTCAAATGCTACATCTTCAGGCATTCTAGCATTTATTAGATATACCATGATATCATCACGGCAACCTATTACTTCTTTAAATGGTATTTTTCCATATTTCTTATTAGATCCAGTTACTAACGTAGCTGCATTATTAAGCCAAACATCTGTACCATGACTTAATCCTGATATTTTCACGATGTCAGCAAATGTTTCTGGTCGTGAATCTTTTAGCATTCCACGTACAAAACTTGTTCCCATTTCCGGGATTCCAAAACTTGCTACTTCGCTATTTATATCTTCTGGCTTTAACCCTATTATTTCAGTAGAATTTAATAATTTATATACTTTTGGATCATCCACTGGAATCTCAGTTGCATCAGCAAATGGGAAATCTATTGGATTTTCTTTTACATAATCCATTAAGTAACGAATCATTGTTGGGTCATCATGTCCTAATACATCAAGTTTAAATAAATTATCTTCAAATGAGTGATAATCAAAATGAGTTGTCATCCATGTTGATTCAATGTCATCAGCTGGAAATTGTACTGGAGTAACATCAATGATATCTTTATAGTTTGGGACAACTACAATCCCACCAGGGTGTTGCCCTGTTGATCTTTTTACTCCAGTTATGTGGCTAGCTCTTCTTACTATTTCAGCTTTTCTCATTGAGATATTTTTCTTTTCTAAATATCCTTTAACATATCCAAATGCTGTTTTTTCAGCTACAGTAGATATTGTACCTGCTCTAAAAGTTCTTTCTACTCCGAAGATTTCTCTAATGTATTCATGAACTACGGGTTGATAATCCCCTGAGAAGTTTAAATCGATATCTGGAACCTTATCTCCTTTAAACCCTAGGAACGTTTCAAAGGGAATTGAGTGCCCATCTTTTTTCATTGTTGTATTACAAATAGGACAAGATTCATCTAGTAAATCAAATCCACTTTCAACTTTATCAAGTAAAGATTGAAGTCTGATTTCACTTTCATTTAAACCATATTTAGTTTTTTCTTCACTCGTCATTTTAAATGATGAAAAATGACAATTGGGACAAACATAATGTGGAGACATTGGGTTTACTTCAGTAATGTTCATTAACGTTGCAACTAAACTACTACCCACACTCCCTCTACTACCTACTAAATACCCTTCATCTAGTGATTTTTTAACCAGTAGATGTGAAATATAATATACTGTTGAGAATTTGTTTTCTGTTATACTTTTTATTTCTTTATCAATTCTATCTTTAACAATTCTTGGAACAATATCTCCATAAATTTCTTTTGATCTATCGCTTACCATTTTTATTAATTTATTTTCAATACTTGGAACACCTTGAAGGGCAAGAAAATCATCAGTTGGAGCATAAAGTTGATGTTTAAACGCTTCAACAAAATCAATTTTATCACTGATTAGATTGGAATTCGTAACGACAACTTCAAGTCTTGTTTCTTCATCTAGAAAACTGAATTCTTCTAACATTTCAGATGTTGTTCTAAAGTATTGGCTTGGAATATCATTATATCTTGAAAGTGGATGAAGTCCTCCACCAACAAGTGATGTTTGCGTGTATATAGCGCGATACTTCTTATCTTCTTTTAGTAGATGATGAACATCTCCTGTAGCAACTACAGGGATGTTTAATTCTTTTCCTACTTGTATTATTTTTAGAATAGTTTCTTTTATGTTTTCTAATGCGTTATCCATATCTTCTTCAAGATGGATAAAGTCAGATAATGGTTGAATTTCTAAGTAATCAAAATATTTTGCTTTTTCTAATAATTCTTCATAACTTTTGTTTTTAGCAGTTTCAAAGAAATAAGAGTTCATACATCCGCTTCCTACAAGTAGTCCCTCTCTGTTTTTATCTAAAACACTTTTTAACAACCTTGATTCTCTAAAAAAGTTAATTGTATTTGATATGCTAGATATTCTAAATAGGTTTTTAAGTCCCACTTCATTTTGAACTAGAACATTAATATGCTTAGGAATAGCATATCGATATGCTTTTGTTTTTGTAGAAAGCTTATTGAATTCATTAATGTTGGTAATCCCTATTTTTCTTGCATCTCTTAGCATATGCAGAAAAATATCAGCTGTTGCTCTTGTGTCATAGATTGCTCTATGGTGCTGAACTAAGTCAACTTTGAAGAGTTTTGAAACAGCTTTTAAATTAAATCTCTTCAATTTATCTCCATATACATTTCTGGCAATTTGGAGCGTATCAAGTGAAGTCATTTCTTTATCGTATAAATCGAAATCTTTTAATGTTTTATTGATGAACCCCATATCAAAGTGAGCATTATGAGCAACCATAATTGTTCCTTCAAAGAATTTCTTAAATTCTATTATCACTTCATCGATTTTTGGAGCAAGTGCTACATCACTATGTTTAATTGAAGTTAATTTTGTTGTTAATTCAGAAATTGGTCTTTCTGGATTAACATATGTTTGATAATCTTCAATTATTTGATTGTTTTGGATTTTTATAGCTGCGATTTCAATTATCTTATCGAAATTAACAGATAGTCCAGTTGTTTCAATATCGAATACAGTGTATATAACATCATTGAGCGGCAAATCTATTGGATTATTACAGATTTGTAAATCTTCTTCATTTACAAATGCGATTTCTAATCCATAGATTGGTTTTAATAGTCTATCTTTCGTTGCTTTATAAAACTCGGGAAATCCTTGAACATTTGAATGATCAGTTAGCGCAATGGCTGTGTGTCCCCATTTTTTAGCTGTATCGACATAATCAGTAATAGAATTTAACCCGTCTAACGTTGACATTTTGGAATGTAGATGTAGTTCTACTCTCTTCTCTTTCTCTAAATCTTTACGATGGTCTTTTACATTTACAAATTTTGTTACTTGGATAACATTCGCAGTAATCGAAACTTCATCACTAAATTTATCAAAAGCTGCGAATCCAGAAACCTTGATTCCCATTCCTGGTTTAGTCTTCTTAAGAAAATCTATTTCTTCTTGTTCTCTAACAAATTTCTTTACATATACAGAGTCATCTTCATCACCAACAATAAAAGTGAAGAGACTGGTTTTATCATTTATTTTACGGAATTCAGTGGTAACTACTTCCCCTTGAAAGGAGAAATATGCTTTTTCATCAATTGATTTATGCTCAATTAAATCATTTTCTGAAATAGGGATATCCTTAATTTTATTTTTTATTTTTCTAACTACGTTGCTTCCAGAATTTAAATAGACATTTTCTTCAGTAGTTAGCTCGGTATTTTGGGTAACTTCATTATTGAATTCTACATCTTGTCTGTCCATTCTTTCTCTAATAAGCGGTCTTTTTGTACAAATTCTAGTAGCCAGTTCAACATCAAATCCAATTTTAAGTAACTCGGTTTTAATCTCATGAAGTAAATCTGTCACAAATGTTCCATCTTTTGGGCATACAATCTCAAGAAAATTTTCATTTTGATCAATCTCAAAATCTAATATCGATGAAAATCTTGGTTTCTTTTTAGTAAGTTTTTTCAAGATGAAATCATAATATTCGCATAATTGAGAATAATCATTTTTTTGATACGTAAATTTTAAATCCGTTTTAGTGATATAAGTCAATTTTTTTGGTAAGTCCTCAAGTCTTTGTGCAAA
>CAYYOU010000056.1:0-7309 GCA_964473425.1 uncultured Candidatus Izemoplasmatales bacterium
ATATTAATTTATATAAGTCAATTGGAATTAATCACTATAATCATGAGACTTTGAGTTCTGATTATCAAGTAATGGTGCGACAAACAATCAATAACGATACGCATTTTTTTACCAAAATATGTTCTATTAATGTTACTGATGCAAGATTAAAGTCACTTATTTACAAAGATGTTATTCCCAAAAATAAAGATGAACGATTTATTTTAAACTTAAAAAAAGCATTTACTAAAATTCACAAAGATATCTCTACATTTGAGCTTTTGCCAAATGAGATTTTTGACTTGCTAAAATTCCTATATAAAGACATACTTGCAGATAACAAAATTCAATATAAGAAAGTCGCACGAAAATCAAATAAAATCAGCCTTTTAAGTGGTAATTACATTTCAAAAAGAGAGAGTCTTGAAGATTTGATCACATTGTATAAGGAAAAAATTAAGGAAAATAGATATGAAATATCATTTATTATAGAAAATTTCTATATTGATTTTATTAATATAGCTCCTTTTGAAGAGAAGAATACTGAAATTGGATTGCTTTTACTATATATTCTATTATTGACAAATTCCTTTGAAGTATTTGAATATATTAGCTTCATGGAACTAATATTGAAAAACAAAATCGAATTCGATTCTGAAGTACGCAACTCTTCATTCAACTGGAATGAAGGATTTAGTCAGGTTCTTCCTTTACATCGATTCATTTTAAAAATATCAACATTTGCATATGACGAAATTAATAATTTAATTCGTAATTATGAGTATGATAGCCAGCTTAATAAATCAAATAATGTTGAAAATACAATTACGAAATTACCAGATGTATTTAGTAAAGATGATATCAGAAATATACATCCATATATTTCTGACTCTACAATTAACAGAACTTTGAAGAGATTAAGGGATGAAGAAATGATTCGACCACTTGGAAAAGGACGAAGTGCAAAATGGATAAAATTGGTCAAGAACAATAATAAGAAACTCTCATTTGAACAACTTGACCTTAAATTGAGGTGACGATATGGATAATAGAATTATAAAGATTATTAACGAAGCTTTAAAAGAAGATATACCAACTATGGATATTACAACAGAAAATTTATTTACAAATGAAACTAGTGAAGGAATTTTTATCGCTAAAGAACCAGGAGTTCTTAGTGGAATAGAAGTAATGAAAAAAGTATTTGAAATTTTGGATGAAACAGTGCACATAAAAATTTTAAATGGTGATAGTGAACATGCGGATAAAGGTGATATTATCGCAATAATTGGCGGTAAAACATCCTCTATTCTAAAAGGTGAAAGAATAGCATTAAACTTAATGCAAAGGATGAGCGGGATTGCTTCCTTAACTAATCAGTTTGTGAAAGAAGTGGGAAATAATAATACGAAAATATTGGATACACGTAAAACTACACCGAATCTAAGAGTCTTAGAGAAGATGGCTGTAGTTCATGGCGGAGGGATTAATCATAGATTTTCTCTTAGTGATCAAGTACTGATTAAAGATAATCACATCAAAAGTGCAGGATCAATCGAGAAAGCTGTTAGAATTATCAAAAGTAAAATTGACCAAAATATTCGAATCGAAGTAGAAGTTGAATCTATTGACCAGTTCATAGAAGCATCTAATACTGAATGTGATATTATAATGTTAGATAATATGAGTAATGACTTAATGAGAGAATGTGTAGCAAGAAACTCTGGTAAGCTTCTTGAAGCAAGTGGGAATATGGTTTTAAGTAGAATTAAAGAAGTCGCAGAAACTGGAGTTGATTTTATTAGTGTAGGAGCTTTAACTCACTCGTATAAATCAATGGACATTAGTTTAAAATTTTATAAATAGAGGTGCAATATGGACATACAATTTTTAGTAGAACAAATTAAAAATGAGTTTAAAAATATATTGGTCAATTTAGGATATTATTCTGATGATTTTAATATAGAATTAGAAGTTCCAAAGGGAAATGAAAATGGTGATTATTCTACTAACATGGCTATGAAATTAGCTCGAGTAGCGAGAAAATCTCCTTTCAGCATCGCTGAAGAGATTGTTAACCTATTCAATATGAAAGATCTTTTTGTTACAGAAATCAAGATTGCAAAACCAGGGTTTATCAATCTTTACTTGGATAAATCTTTTCTTTCCAATATTATTTCTGTGATCAATGATAAAGGTTCTAATTATGGTAATCTGGAATTAGGGGAGGGTGAACATTACAATATAGAATTTGTTAGTGTTAATCCAACTGGAAGCCTTCATATTGGTCATGCAAGAGGTGCATCAGCTGGAGATTCTATAAGCAGAATAATGAAAAAAGCCGGTTTTGACGTTACAAAAGAGTATTATGTTAATGATGCCGGTAATCAAATACACAATCTAGCATTAAGTATAGATGCTAGATATAAACAATTGTTTAATCTAGAAGTTGAAATGCCTAAAGATGGATATTATGGTGATGAAATCATTAAAGCTGCAAAGACTCTCAAGTCTGAATATGGAGACAAATATCTAAACGAAGATAGTTATGATTTCTTCAAAGAATATGGTGTAAAATCTCTTCTTGAGGTCTTGAAAAAAGACTTGAATGATTTTGGTGTTACTTTTGATGTATGGTTTAGCGAAAAATCACTTTATGATAAAGACCTTGTTAATAAAACAATTGATTATCTTACTAAACACAACTTTACATATGAACTAGATGGGGCTTTATGGCTTAAAACTAGTGAATACAATGACGAAAAAGATAGAGTCATTATTAAGAGTGATTCAACATTCACTTATTTGGCTCCTGATATAGCATATCACAAAGATAAACTTGACAGAGGATATACAAAGTTGATTGATATTTTAGGTGGAGATCATCATGGATATATAGACCGCTTAAAAGCTTCAATTGAAATGGTTGGAGGAAAGAGTGACCTTTTAGAAGTTGAGATTCTCCAAATGGTAAAAGTAATTCAAGATGGTGAAGAAGTTAAAATGTCTAAAAGAAGTGGGAAAGCTATAACTTTAAGAGATATTATTGATGAAGTTGGAGTAGATCCAGTTCGATACTTTTTCGCAATGAGAAGTTTAAATACTCATATGGATTTAGATTTGGACTTAGCTTTAAAACAAACAAATGAGAATCCTGTATATTACTCACAATACGCACATGCAAGAATAAATAGTATCTTTGTAACTGCGAAAGCAAAAGGATTTAACATTAAAACCTTGCCTAAAACTTTCACAACTTTGGAAGGTGAAAAGACTTTTGAATTGATCCAAATTTTAGTGAACTATCCTATCACAATTAAGCAAGCAGCATTACAAAGAGCACCACATAAAATTACGAATTACGTTCAAAATCTAGCAAGTGCATTCCATAGTTTCTATAATGATGAACAAGTAATTACTAGTGACCAGTTAAAGACTATGGAAAGATTATCACTACTAAATGCTACTAAAATTGTACTTAAAGACGCATTATCTCTAGTTGGAGTTAGTGCACCAAATAAAATGTAAGTGGTCTATCCACTTCACTAGTTAGGAGTTGTCTATGTATAAATGGAAAATAAAGAATGAGGAATTAGACCAAACTAGATTGGTCGAGGACATTTACCGTTCTCGAGGAGTGTCAAACTACCTCGAATTGTTTAGTTTAGATGAAGAATCACTCAACGATCCATATCTCTTATTGGATATGAAAAAGAGTGTTGACCGTATTATGAAAGCAGTAGAATCTAAAGAGAAAATTCTGATCTATGGAGATTACGATGTCGATGGTATTACTAGTACATTTATTCTTTATAAAACTATTCTAGATTTAGGTGGGAATGTATTTTACGATATCCCAAATCGTTTTGTAGATGGATACGGATTATCTTATTCAAAAGTGTACGAAATTATCAACGATGAGTTTAATTTAATTATTACTGTTGATAATGGTATTAAGTCAATATTTGAAGCAAAAGTTCTAAAAGAAAACAAAATTGATTTAATAATTACTGATCACCATGAAAAAGAAGGAGTATTACCAGATGCTTTCACTATCCTTCATACTTCTTTATCAGATTATCCTTTTAAACCTTTGGCTGGTGTTGGAGTTGCCTTCAAACTTGCACAAGCGTTAATTGGTGATGATGCGTTAGATTATGTCGATATAGTAGCTTTAGGAACTATAGCTGATATGATGCCTTTAGTTGATGAAAATAGAGCAATAGTAAATTTGGGACTAAAAAAAATGAAGAACTCGCAAAATATTGGTCTATCTAAATTAATTTCATTCCTTGAGTTGAGTTCTACTTCAGTAGCAGATGTACAATATAAAATAGCACCAAGACTGAATGCATGTGGAAGAATGAAGAGTGCTAAACTAGCCGTTGAACTTTTATTATCAAAAGATAAAATGACGGCAATTAAGCATTTAGAGGAAATTGAAGAGATTAACAATAAACGAAAAAAACTAACAAGTATGTTGTATGCAGAAGCTTTGTCACAACTTAAAGAAGATGAACCAAGTATTATCATTCATTCGCCAATTATGCATGAAGGTGTATTAGGAATTATTGCTTCAAGATTAGCAAATGAATATTCAAAAGTAAGTATTGTGTTAAAAGAAGAAGAATTTACTTTCAAGGGAAGCATAAGAAGTTATGGTTCAGTTGATATCATCTATGTGTTGAGCGAATTAAAAGAATTATTAGTTAGATATGGTGGTCATCGAAATGCTGCTGGACTTGAATTCAGAAAAGAAAACTTTGATGAATTCAAGGAAAGATTTAATAGTTTAATACCAACAGCTCAAAGAGAAGAGTTCGTCACTGCAGAGGGTACAATTAATATTTTTACCTTAGACATTAAACAAGTTAGTGACTTAGATCGATATGATTTAAAAGATTCTCTATTCATTTTCCAAGATATTATTCCTTCAAGTAAATATCTCATTAAAGGAGAACACACTAAAATTCTTATTGATTCAAACTCAGAAGCGATATTTTTCAATAATAAAAAATTACATTCTTTAATTAATAGAACAAGTAAAGTTACTTTGCTTGGACGACTAGATATAAACACTTTTAGAGGTAAATCAAAGAAACAAATTTTAATTGAAGATTATGAAATTAGATAAAAACTAAATTATATATTCTTATTATTAAAACTTTGTTATAATAGATTAAATATATATAAATGGAGGAATAAAAATGAATTTAAAAAATTATATTGCAAATGTCTCAGATTTCCCAATTAAAGGAATCGAATTTAAGGATATTACACCATTAATTGGAAACGGAAAAGCATTTAAACATGCAACTAATTTATTTATTGCATTTACGAAAGAAATTGATGCAGATATTATAGTAGGACCAGATGCAAGAGGATTCATTTTCGGATGCCCAGTTGCATCTGCACTCGAAATTGGTTTTGTACCTGTCAGAAAACCCGGCAAACTGCCTAGAGAAGTAATTGAATTTAGTTATGAGTTAGAATATGGAAAGAACACTCTATGTCTACATAAAGGTGATATTTTACCTGGTCAAAAAGTACTAATTATTGATGATTTACTAGCTACAGGTGGAACTATTGAAGCAACTATAAAACTAGTTGAAGCTTCAGGTGGGATCGTAGCTGGAATAGCGTTCTTAATTGAACTAGAATTCTTAAACGGAAGAGAAAAATTACAGAATTATAATGTTTTATCTCTGATGCGTTACTAAGAGGTGACAAACTATTAAAACTGAATAAAATAAAAAACTGTGGTTTGAGTCACCTCGAATACTTGCACTGATGCAGTATAATATTATAGGGACAAATCCACAGTGTATATATATTATATCATTCATAGTTGAATGATTAAATATCAGGAGAAAGGAGAAATAATTAGACATCTTTTAAGATGATTTAATTATACGTGATTTTATGTCTTCATCTGATTTTTTAAAATTGAAAAATAATGTTTCAAAATACATTAAAAATAAAGAGCATCTTGATTTAATTCAAGAGGCCTATAACTATGCCAAAAATAAACATAAAGGTCAATTAAGAAAATCTGGAGAAGAATATATAATCCATCCATTATCAGTCGCAATAATACTAAGTAATTTACATACTGACTATGTAACAATCATAGCCGGATTATTACATGACGTATTAGAAGATACCGACACTACTTTGGATGATATCAAAAACAAATTTGGTGAAGAAGTGGCTTTATTAACAGATGGAGTTACTAAGTTAGGTAAATATAAATTTGAAGGAATAAACAAAGAAACAGATAAAATAGAAGCTCAAGCCAAAAACTACCAAAAGATGTTGCTTGCTATGGCAAAAGACATCAGAGTTATCATTGTTAAACTATCAGATAGATTACACAATATTAGAACTTTAGAATTTCTACCCCCTGAAAAGCAAAGTAGAATTGCAATGGAAACTATGGAGATATATGCTCCACTTGCACATCGACTAGGGATGAATGTAATTAAAGCAGAACTAGAAGATACATCATTTAAATATATTGATCCAAAAACGTATAAAAAAGTTGCTAAATTAATTGATGATAGTAAAGCAAACCGTAAAGCGGACCTAGAAATCATGCAAACGAATATTCAATATCTTTTATCTGAAAACAATGTAAATTGTGATATAAAAGGAAGAATAAAAAACATTTATTCTGTCCACAAAAAGATGGTTAATCGTAAAAAAGAGTTTGATGAAATCTTTGACTTACTCGCAATTAGAATAATTGTCGATAATATTGAAAGTTGTTATCGTACTATTGGTGTTATTCATTCTAAATGGACCCCAATTCCAAACAGATTCAAAGACTATATTGCAATGCCAAAACCAAACTTATATCAATCATTACATACATCTGTAATTGCAAACGGTAAAGTTTATGAGATTCAGATAAGAACTGAAGAAATGGATCAAATTGCAGAATTTGGAGTTGCAGCTCACTGGGCTTATAAAAACTCAAATAATACTGGTAACATGACAACTGACGTTTCAAAACGCCTTAAGTGGTATGGTGATTTAATTAATTTCACTAAAGAAACTGATGATGAAAATGAAGTTCTAAATTTACTAAGAGACGATATTTTTCATTCAAATGTATATGTATTCACTCCAAACGGAGACATTATAGACTTACCTAAAGGATCAACTCCACTTGATTTTGCTTTTCGCATACATACTCAAGTTGGGATTAAGACAGTAGGAGCAATTGTTAATGGTAAAATAGTTCCCTTAGAATACGTTCTTAATACAGGAGACATTATTAACATGAAGACGAGTGTAAACTCATTTGGTCCCAATGACAACTGGTTAA
>CAYYOU010000057.1:0-7296 GCA_964473425.1 uncultured Candidatus Izemoplasmatales bacterium
GTCTTAGTCTTTTTACAGCAAATTTGTGTTTTGTGAGTAAATTAACTATTTCAATTAGTCTTTCTGTACGGTGAACCATCACAAGATTTCCTTTTGTTGTAAGCAGTCTTTTTGATTCTATGATTATGTCTTCCAATGTTATTAGAACTTCATGTCTTGCAATAGTCTTATAATCAGTTCTGTTTGTATGAGAAGACTCTTTATATTTAAAGAAGGGGGGGTTACATGTCACTATATCAAATTCGCCATTTTCAAACTTCTTGTGAATTCCTTTAATATCCATGTTCAAGATAGAAATCTGATCTTCTAAATTATTCAGTTCAATAGATCGTTTAGCTAAATCAAATACATCTTCTTGAATCTCTATTCCGATGATTTTAGCTTTTGTCTTCATTGATAAAAATAATGGAATAGGTGCATTTCCAGTACCTAAGTCCAATATTTTTGATGTTTTTGATAGTGGAATAACAAAATCAGCTAGCAATGTAGAATCTAATGAAAAATTAAACATGTCTGGCCTTTGGATGATTTTCATTCCTTCATATCCTAACAAGTCATGAATTACTTCTTCCGCCATATTAATCACCTATTTATTCTGCAGCTACTGGTGCTTTCTTTTTATCATATTCTTCGATTTTTAATAAATCTTCAACATTAAATGATATTATCCCATTTTCTTGCGTTAATACTCTTACTGATTTATCGATGATATTCACTGAAATAACTTTCCCAAATCCTTCTGTTGTTTCGACAATTGAATGCAATTTTGGAAGTTCTTTTCTGTGTTCTTTATATGTTCCATCTTCAAAGCGAATACAACACAAAAGTTTTCCACATAAACCAGAAATATTAACTGGGTTAAGTGATAAATTTTGATTTTTAGCCATTTTGATTGATACAGTATCAAAATCACCTAGGAAAGTAGTGCAACATAGTAGATATCCACAAGGTCCAATTCCACCAAGGAATTTTGCTCCATCTCTAGTTCCTACTTGTCTTAATTCTATTCTTACTTTGAATTCATTCGCTAAATCTTTCACTAACTCTCTAAAATCCACTCGACCTTCAGCATTAAAATATATAATTAACTTTGTTCGGTCTAATGTGTACTCACATCCGAGTAATTTCATTTCCAATTTATTATTATTAACGTGCTTTGCTACTTTCTTAAGAGCAAGAGGAATATCGTCTTGGTTCCTTTTGTGTTTTGTTAGATCCTCATCTGTAGCTTTTCTAATAATTGGTTTCAATGTAGAAATAATTTCCGAGTCTTCAATCGATTTTTCTCTTTCAATTACTTCTCCTAATTCAATTCCTCTTACAGTCTCAACTACTACTTTATCATTTAATGAAACTTCAAATCCGGCTGGATCAAAATAATATTTTTTCCCTACTGCTTTGAATCTTATTCCAACAACTGTGTTGCCCATGATGTTACCTTCTTTCCAGACTTAGCAATAAATTATCATATGCTAGCCTTTCATTGATATAGGAATTAAGTCTTGATTTAAGACTTAACATTTTTTCAAGTTCTTCTATCAGTCTGTTTTTAGATTTCTCAATTGATACACTACTAATTGTTTCTAACTCATCTTTAAAAACGATATTATCTAAATCTTTAATTTTATAATTTATTATATCCTTTTGGTATATTATCAATAAAGATAAAAATAAAACACTTAAAGACTTTTCTTGGTATATTATACTACTATTTTCCTCAAAGTAAATGATAATTGACTCTTCTTGTGAGACTATCAAGTTATAAAGTTCCTTAACTAACTCTAATATTTCTAAAAAATACTCGTTGTTAACAATATCAATTGCTTCCGTAATTGAATTTGTTAAGTTTGAGGCAATTCTAGAAACAGAAGATGGATAACCTGACTCAATTAAGTCTTCTTCAATGATTGATTTACTTAAAGAAGAAAACTGAACAACTTGAGACCTAGAGATAATTGTGGGAAGAATCTTACTGATGTTTTCAGTAGTTAAAATTGCATGAGTATTAGGATGAGGTTCTTCTAAAAACTTAAGCAATGAATTCGCTGCATTTAAGTTAATTTTTTCGATATTTTTGATAATATAAATTTTCGGTCCTTTTTCAATGCTTGTTTTAGAAAATTCTTTTTGCAAATCCATTACTTGTTGCTTTCTAATAATATCTTTTATTGGTTCAATAAAATACACATTAGGATGTGTTTTATTTTTAATTCTACGGCAATTGTGGCATTTTTGACATGGAATTTCTTCTCCAGTACAAAGCAGCATTTGCGCAAAATAGATTGCAGTTTCATGTTTGTAAGTTCCTTTTTCTCCTTCAAATAAATAAGCATGAGAAAGACGGTCTTTTTTAAGACTGTTTTCTAATAGTTGAACAACCTTAGGTTGTGTTGTTTTTATTTTATCAAATGCCATTATTGTCACCATATAAGATATTCTTAATTATTTTTATAGCGTCCTTAATTACTTTTTCTACAGGCTGTGTGCCATCTACAATTTTAAATCTATTCTCGTATTTCTTTGCAATAATCATGTATCCTTCATATACTTTTTCATGAAATTCTAATGTTTCCAAATCCAAACGATCGACTTTTCTAGTGTTTGAAAAAACACGTTTCAGTCCAACCTTAGGTGGTACATCTATGAACAAAGTCAAATCAGGTAATAAATCACCAATAGCAAACTTGTTTATTTCATATACTTTGTCAATTCCAAGTCCTCTAGCATGACCTTGATATGCTAGACTAGAATCGATAAAACGATCGCATAATAGGATTTTATTGTCTTGTAATGCTGGTAATATTACCTCACTAAAATGTTGGCTTCTTGACGCAGCAAAAAGAAGTGCTTCAGCGTGAGCATCCATTTCGGTATTATTATTGTCTAAAATTATATTTCTAATGCTTTCAGCAATTTTATTTCCGCCTGGTTCTCTGGTTGTTAAAATACGATATCCTTCGTTAGTTAAGAACTCTACAACACCCTTGATAACCGATGTCTTCCCAGAACCTTCAGGGCCTTCAAATGTAATAAATTTTCCGTTCAAAATAAACACTCCTCTTCTGTGGGTCCTATTATCTCATATTTTTATGAAATAATAAATATCATTTTCATATAAATAAGTAATATTATGATATAATTAGTATAGAAACTTTGAAAGGCCTGATGGGATATGAGAGTTACTGTCACTAATTTAACATTTGGATATGATTATCGTACTGTTTTAAAAGATATTTCTTTTAAGCTAAATTCGGGCGATTTTTTAGCTATAGTGGGAAATAACGGTAGTGGGAAGTCGACTTTAATTAAATGTATCCTTGGGATTAACAAAATACCTCCCAAGCGAATTATGCTTGATGATGTTGATATCACTGAATTTAAGAATTTCAAAAACATCGGATATGTTCCACAAAAATTCGATGATTTTAATTACGAATTCCCAATTACTGTAAATGAAATTCTTCAAGTCTCAAAATTTAATAAAATAACTGAAGATCAAAAACTTGAGTTATTAGATAAAATAGGAATACTTGAATTACAAAATGAAAACATCAATGAACTTAGTGGTGGAGAATTACAAAGAGTATTTATTGTAAGAAGTCTAATGAATAATCCTAGATTATTAATTTTGGATGAACCAACAGCAGGTGTTGATAAAAAAAGTGTTGATGGATTTTATAAGACTATTAATGAATTAAATAAAGAAGGAATAACTATCATGTTAATCACTCATAACTTCAATGAATCACAAGCAAATTATACTCATGTTTTGTCCATTTATAATGGAGAAGCAATTCTAAAAGAAGTGACAAGGGGGGATGAGTAATGTTTTTAGCGTCAAGTGAACCTTTCGTTTTTGCCTTGTTTGAATACTCATTCTTAAGATACGCTTTGTTAACAGGTATCATTATGGGCTTCATTACGCCTTTAATTGGATCTTTTGTTGTAATAAGACGTCTAAGTTTTATAGCAGATACATTATCCCATTTTAGTTTAGCTGGATTATCAATTGGTTTGTTTTTAATAAATATAATTGGTTTTACTTTTATAAGTGATCCATTATATCTAGCAATGATATTCAGTGTTATCGGAGCATTGTTCATTGAAATACTACGTGGTTATTATCAAAACTATAAAGAAATCTCAATGCCTATTGTAATGAGTTTAGGTACAGCACTTAGTGCATTATTCATTTCACTTAGTGGTGGTTTTAACAGTAGTATCTATAATTATTTATTTGGAAGTATCTTAACGGTAGGAAATGACTATCTGTTGATAATGATAATCACATCAGTATTATTAATAGGATTGATTGTCATTTATTATAAAGAAATGGTTATTATAAGCTTTGATGAAACATATGCTAGATTACTTGGAATCAAAATAAAAAGATTCCAACTAGTATCAACTTTGATACTAGGTATCGTTGTTTCATTATCAATTGCTACAGTTGGAGTATTGCTTGTTTCATCGCTAATGATTATACCAGTTGCCGCTGCGATGAAAGTAGGAAAGAGTTTTAAGAACACTGTAGGTATAGCTATATTGTTTAGTGAAATTTCAGTTGTTGGTGGACTCTGGTTATCTTATGAACTTGATATTGCCTCAGGGGCAACTATCGTTTTAATAAATCTATTAATATTAGTTATTGTTGGAGTAATAAAAAAATTCTTTATAAGAAAAAGAGTAAGAAGTATTCAAACAGAAATCGTTTAACTATAAAAAAATGAAATAGATTTCTATTTCATTTTTACTTTAATCCTAAATAAAAAGAGGTGCTAAAATGAAACATCTTCTAAAGTATCGAAGAGACCTACACAAAATACCAGAAATTGGTAGAAAAGAATTTAAAACAAGAGATTATCTTTTATCTACTTTAAAAAATATGGGACATGAACCTAAAATTATATTCAATACTGGAGTTTATATTTATCTAGACTATGGGAATAATGAAACTATAATGTTTCGTTCAGATATAGATGCTCTTAAAGTCAAAGAAAAAAATATCATAGATTATTCATCAGAGCATGATGGATATATGCATGCTTGTGGACATGATGGACACATGTCAATGTTACTTGGATTTGCAGAATACTTAAAAGATCAAACTCACTTCAATAAGAATGTACTGTTAATATTTCAACCTGCTGAAGAAGGCCCGGGTGGAGCTGAGGAAATAGTAAAGACCGGTATTATGAAAGAGTTAAACGTTGTTGAAGTGTATGGTATTCATTTATTTCCTAATTACGATGAAGGTAAAATTGTCTCAAAGAGTGGATACTTAATGGGAGCAATTACTTTGATTGATATAGAAGTAATAGGAGAAAGTGCTCATGTAGCCATGAGAGGCGAAGGAATTGATGCTTTATACTATGGATCTTTATTCCACGTTGAACTAATGAAACAGCTAGATACTAAAGTTGCTGATTCAAAATACATCCTTAAATTTGGAAGTATGAATTCAGGTACTGCTAGAAACATCGTCTCAAACAATACTACATTTGAAGGAACACTAAGAACCTTGGATGAAGAATCAAGATTACTAGCAATAGATACAATCAATCATCTAGCTACGAAGTTTTATATAGACTATGGTGTTAAAATCAATGTGTCAGCACAGTACTTGTACCCTGCGGTAAATAATGATGCCTCTGTATACAAACGCTTTAAATCCATAATCTCCGATGATTTTGAGCTACTGGAGTTAGAAGAACCTCTTATGATAAGTGAAGACTTCTCTTTCTATCAAAAAGAAGCCAAAGGAGTATTTTATTTCATTGGAACAAAGAACGAAGATTTAGGATTTACTCACCTTCTTCATAATGATAAATTCAACTTTAATGAGGACGTTTTGAATATAGGAGTTAAAACCTATATTAAACTCATAAATAGTTATTAGAATCATTTATACTTATGCTTAGACATAATAATATTGAAAAGGGGAGATATTTTATGGAAATTATTAAAACTGAAAGAAGGACATACAAAAGTCTTATGATATTTTCTATTACATTCTTTGGGGGATTTGGTCTTATTGGTGCAGTACCAAGTTTACTGTTAGAAGAAGTAATTTGAGAAACATCAACTCTAATGACTGTTATTGGAGCAATAATAGGTTTTACATTAGTTGTCAGTATGGTTTCGATGATATACATTTTATTGTCAACTATAAAACCATATAAAACAATAACTAACTATCTAAAAATAATACAAGTAGTCATGTTGATTTTTATTTTCGATACAATTTTGCCAAATGATTTGTTGGTTCACAAAACTTTGATTTTAGTAATATTTGGATCAATTGGATTAATAATTATTCTAACAAATTTAATATGCTATATAAAATCAAAATCTCTAAACGTGGAAGAACTCAAAAAAAATTGGGAGAAGAGTATTAACAAAGAACATGTATTTTTAACTGATGAAACTGAAGGAGTTTTTTTGTTTCATTTAGTAGCGGTTGCATTAACTGGTTTATTATTTGTTAATTTCGAGTCAAACTCCATTGGTGACAATTCAATTTTAGTTTTGCTGAATGGTTTTATCTTATTTAAATACTTAAAGTCAACAAAACACAGTAGAAGTAAAATCTACATTTACTCTGGTATATCATTTTTGTTAGTTATAATAGCTATAGTATTGCGAATAGTTACAAAGGATATAATTGGAACACACACCTTTATTCAAGCATTTATATTTGTTTTGCCAAGTATATATTTATTTCCAAGTATTCTTAAAAACTACTATCATATTATTTGGAATCAATTTTATGAAGCTAATTATACCGATTAATAACATTATAAATGAACTATATATACAATAATAAAAACACCTCATACCGCATTATGAACTGCACCTGTAGAGATTTACGATGATGATGATACATATTTAGTTTGGATACCATACTGTTAGGAAATTGAATGGAGGAGTTAGATGAGCAAAATTAAGATAGAGTATTTAATGCCAATTGAGTTTGTAATTTTAGCAATATATTTATATTTATGGTTTAGCATTGAGGGAGCTGTGTTCATTTTGATAATCGGATCAATAGTGGCTTTATATAGTGTCTTGCAGAAAAAAGTATTAAACAATATATATGTAATAATATTTAAATATTTTGCAAGTGCATTAGTAATGCTATTATTTGGAGTATTGTACTTCGTTTTGGGTCCAGTGTCTCCATATGCAAATAGAATTTTTAGTTATATATTTTTATCGTTGATAGTTTTATTTATTCTTTTGAATTTAATTTTAGTAAATTTAGAAAGAAAAGCATTAATATATAAATAAAACTAC
>CAYYOU010000058.1:0-7165 GCA_964473425.1 uncultured Candidatus Izemoplasmatales bacterium
GTGGTTTATTATAATCATTTTGTCTAATTTCTTCAAAAAATTCTTGTAGGTCCTCTGGATTATGTAACTTCTTTAATTCCTTGTAGTACTCAAGCGAATGATATTTTTCAAACAATTCTTTATGTATCTTCTTTAATAAATTAGTGTTTTTAGTTTGATTGTAAAGTTTAATTTTTAATTCTGCAATTTGTCGATCATACCATCTTTCTTTAAAAGGCTTTTCTAGAAGTTTTTTTGCTTCTATATACTTTTTATTATCAATGAGCGAATTCACTTTAATTTCAAAGAAATCATAATCACTTAAATGACGATTCAAGATTTTTTCAGCTTCTTGAAAGTTATTAAAGTATAGATAATACTTATACATAAACCTGTTAAGTTGATTTAAAATATCATTGCCATTGTCATAATCTTTATCATAGTCTTCATCAAAATAATTATCTTCTTCTAATCCTTCATGATAGGGCTCATCGTACTCAAATAGAAAAGCTGAACCTTTAATTGTTTCAATTAACTCATCTAGCACTATTTTGCTATATTCATTATATGATAAAGAAAGAAGTTGCTCTAGTAAATCACTAGGAAGGAATCCGTCTTTATATTCAACCTTTTGTTCAAATAGTTCTATAATTATATCAACAATTTCGTGTATACTCTGTTCTTCTTTTTTATCAGAATACTTTTTCAAATTATATCTGTATAATTCACTAATATCAGCTAAATATACTGAAAATATACTTCTATCTCCGCTTATAAGATTATATAACTCAATCAAATAATGTTTAATCTCTTGAATATTCAATATTGTTTTACCAATATCATCTTCATCAATGATGCTATCAATAATTATTTTTAACTCGTTTACAAATGGTTTTAGGTAAAATCTACCGTCAACATTTACTTTGTAGTGCCCGTAAAAACAACTATTTATTACTTTTAAAATACTATCATCTTTTGAATCTCCGTATTTAGCAAATACTTTATTCCCTAAAGATGAACATCCACTAATATGCTCTATTAACTCCTCTTGAAGTTGTTCTTTGGTTAGTCTCAATATTATTGCTTTTAAATCATTTTTTTGATATTCCTCTAGATTTTCTCTTAAATCAAAGAGTACAGCAACTTCATGTTTACAATATGGTCCAAAATCGTAAGGACAGGTGCAAGTGGTATAAGTTTCATTATTAGTAGTCAAAATAATTGAGGTTTCGTAAATTGTTGTCCCTACAACATTATAAAAATATTCATCTTCAATTTTATACTTGAATTCAACATGATCGTCATAATAATAATCCTTACCTCTTTTTAAGATTACACTATCAATAAACTCTTCAAAATTATTTAGATTCATATGTTTACCTACTTCCTAGATATATTATTGTAATTATCACAAAGCATACTACTATATCCATTTTCTATTCTTATGACTCCATTGATTAAATGAAGATACTCTTTTCTCTTTTAATTCATTTACTATAGGTTTTACAAATTCCCTAATCAAGTCAACACATTCAACAAATGAAATTTCTTGCTTAATCCCTCGTTTCTTTATCATAGCGTTCCAAAACCTTTTTCTTGTTGGATTACTAACATATTTATCATCGTATAAAACAATATAATCAAGCGAAGTTTTTCTTTGATTAAAAGTAGCGTTAATTGCTTCCAATATAGTATTATAATTAAAGTCAGTTGTATTGAACAAAGTATATAAGTCGAAGTAATCTTTATATCTTGAATTCAGTTCACCAAGTGAAACAATTGCTTCGAATTTCTCAGCTATGATTGATTCTTTTGAATACACATTAATTTTTGGTATTTCCAAATCTAATATGACTGGAAATTCCATTTGTGAAACTTTGGGTTTTACTATATCACCAAATCCAATATCGACAGATATTTTTTGTATTGATTTCCCTAAATATGATTTCACAGTAACTTTTACACCTAAATATAAGTTCCCCTTAGTTATTTCACTTAAATACAGCGACTCTAAATCATATGTCACAAAATCATTGAAATAATCAATTCTAATGATATCTTGGAACACTTTTCGAATTTTATCAATGTCATTTTTTATTCCCTTACTTAATAAATCAATATCTGCCGTTGCCCTTGAATATTCCTTATCATAAATTGCATATAGTAAGACACCTCCTTTAAGAATAAAGTTATCTTTATAGTTAGATATTGAAATTCTATAAATAAACCTTTCAATCAAAAACATTGTCAGTATTTCGCTATATAACCTTTTGGTAATTTAAGATCTATATTTCAGTTTACCTTTGATTGATTCTACACTTTTCATAGTAATACCTCAAAATATGTTTTTAGTGTATTGTATACATTCAGTTTTTTTGCATACATAACGAGCTTATTAAGATCTTTATCTTTTCGTTTTATATAATTGGTTACAATTTCTTTCATTATATCGATACCTATTTTATTTCTATAAAAGAGAATGTCACAAATTGTTTTCTCAATATCATATATTTTATATGAACCTTCATTACTTCTAATAATTGAGATACCAGTTTCATATCTATCATGACTATAATAGATTGGATTCATTATTGGATAGTCTGGAAGGTTAGTGATATTTCTTTTCCGTTTAACAGCAACATCAATTACATGTGGCCTATATGTAGTAAGTTCATAATATACAGCCGCACTTAGTTGACAAACAACTCCTCCCGATATATAAACATCTACATAATAGAATTCATCATCTTCACCAAAAAAATTAAGATTTTCATAATATCTCTTATTTATCTTATAAATCCTTTCTTCAGTTATTAGTTTCTGAATCTTATAATAGCTGTATTCTTCTTTTAGTTCGTTAATTGATATAAACTTTCTTTTAGTATTCATCCAACCACCTCTTATACTTATTATAAAATATACTTTCTATTTAAACAACAATTATTTAAAAGAAAAACGGCATTTTTCAAAAAGTGCCGTTTTTCTTTTAAATGTGTATATCAATTATAAGTTATTAAGAACTACTGGTAGATTACTAATAATTCTTAATATAAAGATAAATAACCTGATTTTTAAAATTGTCTACACTTGTTAAACGCCTGTTTATCTAGTGGAGACATTTATTGTCTTGTCGTTATGGAGTTTATAGTGTTTTCCAGGTTGTCTTTATGGATTTTATCTCCTTGTCTTAATGGAGTTTTATTGTATTACTTAATTTCATCGTAATTAATAGATGATGCCATTTCAATCACATCACTTAATTCTCTTATATTAAGCATTAAATCACACTCCTAAGTAACTTTTATATTTTTAAATGTATATGTTAGTTTAATAGTGGACCATTTTTCAACCGATAATTATCAATTGATTGACCCACTATTAAACTAACCTATACAATCTAGGTTGTTTTCAATATATTCAGACATAATCTCGTAACCGGATTCAGTCTGTGCCTATGTCTTGTTGTTATGGAGTTTATAACGTTTTATAGGTTGTCTTAATGGAGTCGAGGTAAAATACATAATTTTGTTCTATATTCGAAGTTTTTCTGTATCATGATTTAGTTTGAGTTATGTCTTGTCATTACTAATTTTATCATGTTTTTCGGATAAAAAATAGCGTATTTCACTCTGGAATTATACCAAGTATATTTTTATTTCCACTAACTTCAAAATGTTTTCCAAAGACATAGAGTGTTGATTTTCTTTTCTTTTGCAAATGCATACCCGAAAATTAATAGTCTAAAAGGATTACCCGCTAGATCTATTCTCTAGTAGCTTCTTGCTTCTGATAAGTATATATGAAGCTACCTTTTCACTTTATTAGGTTGTTGTTGGTCTGCATCCATATTTTCCAGCCAAGCCTTATCAGGTTTTAACCTTAGTAGAAACTCCATCAGCATTCCCATCAAAACAAGTGCAACAAGTGTTAAAATAAAACGCAGTGAAGCGAAAGCTATTCCCAAAAACTTAATCTCCACCATAAGCTGTGGAATTTTAAGGGCTGCCCATGCGCCTAGAAAAATAACCATATTACTCATACGTGCGCCTTTTCTCAGAAGGGAACCTGCCATAGGGAATGCAACGTATAAGGGGCCTGTTGGGAGAGTTCCAAGTGCAAAGGAAAGAGCTATTCCTTTAATTCCTGATTTGCTTCCTAACCACTTCTGGATTTTATCCTTCGGTATCCAGACTTCCATTAACCCCATTAGAATAAAAACTGGTGGCATGATAAGGACCATCTCTTTAAGATAATCCATTGTAACAAGGGATGAACGCCTCGCTGTATCAGGCAGAAAAATGGCCAATCCAACAAAAACCAAGGCGATTATTATGGGAAATTTAAACTTTTTAAGCATATCCATTATAATAGCACCCCCATAATCCAGGCAATCACCACGGCTGCAATGAAACCTAGACCATTGCGTAACAATGTGAATTTCTTACCCAAGGCTTTAATCTCCATTGGGGCTGTCACAACACCAACCATTACAAGGGTAGTGATAAATACCGATATAGTCATAACCGTTGCACCAGAACGCAACAAAGAGCCCGCCATTGGAAAGGCGACCAAAGAAGGTATTAGGGTAATAGCTCCAATTAACGCTGCCATAATTGTTGAGATGAAACCTGCCTCTGAACCTACAAGTCTTGTTATCGTCTCAGGAGGTAAAATTCCTAATGTTAATCCAACAATTCCCAGTACCGTCAGAAGGCTTGGAGCCGTCTTTAGCAGTGCCTTTCCAGCAACTAGAAAAGCTTGTTTTGTTTTTTGTCTGCTTTTTACAAGAGATACTCCAAGACCTAGCGCCAAAAGACCATAAATCGTGATGATGGTTGTCATTCAGATCGCCCTCCTATTCTCTTGTCTTGATTTGAATACCCAAAAGCCTTGCGCCTGTACTTGTTTCCATAGATACCAATGCCGGCTCAGTAATGAAAACTTGATTTTCCTTAAGTATGGACGATTCATCATTTTTTCTTAACAAAACCTCTCCCTTTACAACATAAAACATAACGAAAGAATCCATCTGGCACTCTGGTATTTTTTGTCCTTGCTGTAATACAATAACTCTTGTTTTAAACAAATCGTTTTGGAAAAACACATTTACATTTCTTTTCTCGTAACCTTCAGCTTCCAGATTCATTAAATCAAATATTTTCATTATTTTTCTCTCCTTTTACATTTTTTTGATTTAATCTCTTTTTCATTTCAATATAATAAGGTTTTTCATGTTTAATAAAATGATATGGTTTGTATAAGATATAAGGTACAAACAATACAATGTACATTGCCATGTTAGGCATTTCTGCAACAATAATAAGGTGAATAAATATCAACAAATAAGCTAAATAAGCAAAGCGTTGGAGTTTTTTCCATTTAAACATAACCTTTGGTTTATCAACCTTTTGAAAAGATGTAATAAATAGAGGTATCATCACCAAGTATGCTACTAGACCAACAATATCAAATAAGCCATTATTGGCAAACTTATCAATGATGTAAAAAATCGCATGTGGTGTTAGAATGATGAATCCAATAATTGAGTAGATTGAACGGACAGAGTATAATCGTTTAAAAATTTTGCTCTCATGGTTAAATACTCCTGTTATCATAACAATATAGAAAAATGCAAAACCTAGAAATCCTCTGTTAATAGATATTGAAACAGGAACATTTCTGAAGGCAATTGACAAAACTCCGAGAACTGTAAAAACACCATATAGCACATACTTCATTTTTTGTATCTTATTCGAGAGTAAATATCCTCCCACGCCGATTAAGATGATGAAAACAATTGAAATCATTTCATATTACCCCTCTTTCAATAATCTTAATTCTTTCTTTGAATAATTCTATGCTTTCTGCTTCTGACATTTTGTGATAAACACAAACATTATAAGTAGCTAGATAAACAGTCATTACAAAATCAATCAAGGATGCTTTTTTCATTTCATCAAGATGATTTGTTTCATCATTGCTGGTTTTAAATGAGGCAAGTATCGAATAAATTCCTATTCTTCGCGATGGATGATAAATTGTTCCTTCCAAGGACCCTATTTTTCTAGTTTGCAGATACCTAAAATAATGAGCTAAAAGAAGTTTTCTTTCTTCATGAATATATTCTCCAATATCATATTTAAAAAGTTCTATGAGAAAATCAAATAAGTTTCCTTCAAAAGCTTCAGCAAGAGTTGTCACTCTTTTTATGCGGTCAATTCGAAGTGATGAAATTACAAGATTATAATAATCTTCCATATCTTCAAAATAGGCATAGAAAGATCCCCGAGGTATTTTTGCCAGATTCACAACCATTTTTACATCGATTTCTTCATATTGATTTTTAGAAAAAAGAGTTACACCAACTTCAATTAGTCTCTTCTGTTTTTTTTCAGTAATATTGTAATAAGTAGATTTTGGCATTGATTACCTCCTATCGGATGACACTGTGTCATTATTATACACCATTAAATCTCAAAAAGAAACAGATTTGTGCTAGGAAAGTATAAATCCCTTATATTGAAGTCTTTGTTTATTGACATATAGAGTAAAAATATAAACTCATATCTCAATTATATATTAATTTGCATATTGTCAATATTTCATTCTTCAAATTATAGACAAAAGATTGTTCTTATGTTGCCAAAAAGAAAACACCTGTTTGAAGGTGTTAAATTTATGTCTCTAGATTACTCATTTTTCATCGTTTTTGGTGTTTAGATTACTCATTTTTAGGCTATAGG
This sequence comes from uncultured Candidatus Izemoplasmatales bacterium, assembly GCA_964473425.1. Lineage (GTDB taxonomy): Bacteria > Bacillota_I > Bacilli_A > Izemoplasmatales > Izemoplasmataceae > JAFGXW01. Next base: position 6,723 of record CAYYOU010000058.1, read on the forward strand.
TAAGGGTGTTTATCTTTCAACCCTTTTTAGCAACATTTTAAAAGTGCACAACTAGTGAGTTTCCTTTGTCTTGTTGTTATGGAGTTTATCTCCTTGTCTTTATGGAGTTTTGTTTTTGTTAAAAATATAGCATATTTTCAATATATTCAGACTTAATCTCGTATCCGGATTCAGTCTGTGCCTATGTCTTGTCATTACGAAGTTTTACTCTAAAACGGCTCACGTTCTACGGAGTTTTACTCCTTTTCGTACGGAGTTGCTTTTATATTGATATTTTAGATGTTAATTTTTTTCTAGTTTAGTATACCTGTGCACGGATTATAATTTTTTTAGTTTTAGATGATCTTCTATATTTTCCATTGCATTTAGAATAGTTGTACGATTAATTACAAAATATATTTTTCCAGATACTGGTTTTGGTTCTGTCAAATTAAGTAATGTTA
>CAYYOU010000059.1:0-7067 GCA_964473425.1 uncultured Candidatus Izemoplasmatales bacterium
TCTATCGATGAACTTACTCCTCTTGAAGCACTTAATATTTTAAATAAGATAATTAATAAATTATAAACCTATAGATAAGAGGTGTTCGAATGAAAAAGTATGATAAAACTATTAAATCATTGACTTCTATTCAGTTTGCAGTTACCCAAAAAAATGCAACTGAACGACCATTTGAAAATGAGTATCATAACGAGGTTAGAGATGGAATATATATTGATGTTGTCTCTAAAGAAGTACTATTTACATCTTTAGATAAATTTGATGCACATTGTGGATGGCCATCATTTACGAAACCAGCAAAAGATAATACGATTGTAGAAAGAAAAGATTACTCGCAATTTATGCTTAGAACTGAAGTTAGAAGTACCGAAAGTAATTCCCATCTTGGACATGTATTTAATGATGGACCAACTGGGGGGTTAAGATACTGCATTAACTCAGCTAGTCTTTCTTTTATTCCTAAAGAAAACATGGAAGAAAAAGGGTATAAGGAATACTTGAATCTATTTGAAAAATGACAATCAAAAGATTGTTGTTTTTTTATGGTAAAACTACGCCTTTTTTTATATAATGAAATAGAAGAAAGAAGTGATACAATGGGTAAAATCATTCAATTAAATGATGCATTAAGTAATTTAATCGCTGCTGGAGAAGTTGTTGAGAATATGGCTTCCGTGGTTAAGGAATTAATCGAAAACTCAATTGATGCAAATAGTAAAAACATTAAAGTGGATTTACTTGAGTGCGGGTTAAATGAAATTAAGGTAACTGATGATGGAAGTGGAATGAGTAAAGAAGACATGATCATGTCTGTTAGAAGACATGCCACATCTAAAATTAAAACAAGCAATGATTTATATCATATTTCATCTCTTGGATTTAGAGGTGAGGCTTTACCTTCTATCGCTTCAGTATCTCACTTAGAAATGATAAGTAGTGAAGGCGTTATTGGACATCGTATTTTCTTGCTTAAAGGTGAAGTAAAAGAAAATGGAGAATTTGCTCCAAGAAAAGGTACAAGTATAGCTGTTAGATATTTATTTTATAATACACCAGCAAGATTGAAACACTTAAAGGCAACTAATACTGAATTATCTTATATTGTAGGATATATCAACAAAATCGCACTTTCTCATCCTGAAATAGCATTTACACTAACAAATGATAAGAAAACAATATTCAAATCAACAGGTTCAAATAATCATTTAAAAGTTCTTTCAAACATATATTCAATTGAAATCATCAAGAATATGGTTCCATTTGAAGGTAAAAATCAATATTTTCAGGTTAGTGGATTCTTAACAAAACCTATTTTCAATAGATCAAATAGAAACCATATAACAATAATTGTGAATGATAGGATGATCAAAAACAACAAAATCATCCATTCAGTTAGTGAAGCATATAAGACATATCTTCCAATCGGTAAATATCCAATTGTCTTTATCAATATTAAAATGGATCCATTATTAATTGATGTAAATGTCCATCCTCAAAAACTAGAAGTAAAATTTACAGAAGAGAGAATGCTTTTATCATTAATAAAAAATACAATTGAAACAAAATTGAAATCATTAGATTTAATTCCTGAAATAAAGGAAACGAAAAAAGACAATATCAAATATGAATCATTAAATTTGGAATCAATGGTGGATGGGAAACCAAGTCTAGTAAAAGAAGATTTTTTAAACTATATTGACAATTTAGTTGAACAGAAAAAAGAAAAAGAAAGTACTATCAAGTTGGACAAAGTCGACAGTACCAAAATAGAAGAACCTAAAATCATTAAAAAAATACCAAGGCTTGAATATATTGGTCAATACTTGGGAACATATCTAATTGCTCAAAATGAAACAGGTTTATACATCATTGACCAACATGCTGCAGCTGAGAGAGTTAGATATGAAAATTACTATAAAAGAATGGCAAATGTAAGTATCGAAACATATGATTTAATTATTCCAATTACTCTCGATTTATCAAATCAAGAAGTAATTGAATTAATGGACAAACTTGATTTATTTAAACCATTAGGTATTGGACTTGTTATCAATGATATTAATACCATTGATATTGTAAGAGTTCCTACATGGTTTATAGAAGGATATGAAAGAATTTATACAGAAGAAATCGTAAAGTTTATCTTAGAAGGAAAAAATATCGAAATAATGGACGTTAAAGATTCACTAGCAAAGTCTTTATCATGTAAACATTCTATTAGAGCCAATAAATTTATCAATAAAAATGAGATAGATAAATTATTCCATGATCTTGAACATTGTACCAATCCTTATACTTGTCCCCACGGGAGACCAACAATAATCAAATTTACACAAGAAGAAATTGAAAAACTATTCTTGAGGATAATGTAATGATTATTGTAATAGTTGGTCCAACAGGTATAGGTAAAACAAAACTATCAATTGCCTTAGCTAAGAGATATAATGCTGAAATAATATCAGGTGATAGCGTCCAAGTATACAGAGGATTAGACATTGGAAGTGCAAAAATAACAGATGTCGATAAAGAAGGAATTCCTCATCATCTTATTGATATTTTAGATCCAGATGAAGATTTTAGTGTAGCAATTTTCCAAAAAATGGTAAGAGAAAAAATAAAAGAGATAGAAAGTATAGGTAAAACACCTATTATCGTAGGAGGAACAGGTCTTTATATAAAAAGTGCATTATATGATTATAACTTTACAAACACTTCTAGAGACGATTCTCTTATTGAAAAATGTAAAGATATATCCAACGAAATACTTCATTCAATCTTAGAAGAAAAAGATTATGAAAGTTCACTAGTTATTCATCCGAATAATCGAAAAAGAGTACTTCAAGCAATATCAAGGGCTACAACTAATAAAGTATCAGATAATAAAAATAAAAATGTGCCTCTTTACGATGCAATATTTATTGGTCTTCACATGGAAAGAAATGAATTGTATGAGTTGATTAATAAAAGGGTAGACAAAATGATCCAAAATGGATTGTTAAAAGAAGTTGTCCATCTGCATAAAGAAGGTATAAACTCTAATAGCGTTAATAGCATTGGCTATAAAGAGCTTTATAAGTATCTTGATGGCGAATATGAGTTTGATTTTGCAGTTGATAAAATAAAACAGCATTCAAGAAACCTTGCCAAAAAACAATATACTTTCTTTAATAACCAATTTGATGTAAATTGGATTGATGTAGACATCCATAACTTTGATAAAACAATAGACAAAGCAATTGAAATAATAGAAAAATAGTAGTAGGTGTTGAGCATGATAGAAATATTACGAACATTTGCCTTTATCTTTATAGCAGAAATGGGAGATAAAACTCAAATTTTGGCTATGGCTTTTGCTACAAAATACAGTGTTAAAAAAGTACTCCTAGGTATATTTATAGGAGCTTTTTTAAATCATGGGCTAGCTGTCTTGTTGGGAAATTCTCTTACAAAGATTATTCCATCAAGTTATCTGCAAATTACCGCAGGATTTGCATTCATTTTATTTGCTTTATGGAGTCTTAAAATGAATGATGATGAAGAGGGTTTAAAAAAGAAAGTAAGATACGGACCAGTAGTTACAGTCGCAATAGCTTTCTTTCTAGGAGAACTTGGAGATAAAACTCAACTTACTGCAGTTACATTGTCATTAAGCTCTGAATTTCCATTATATGTCTTAATAGGATCTGTATTAGGAATGGTAGTAACAGGAGCACTAGGGATATATGTGGGAATTAAACTAGGAAATAAAGTACCAGAGTTTTTTATTAAACTAGGGGCATCAATAGTCTTTTTCACTTTTGGTTTAATAAAACTATTCTCATCTCTTCCATCAACTTATCTAAAATCATACTTTATAATACCTTTTATCATATTTATTTTAACTACCGCTTATCTAATTATAAAACCTACTCTAGTACATCGAAAAGAAGGAAAAACAACACTATTCAAAAAAACTGCTGAAAGTCTTCACTTTTTCTACAATGACCTATCTGTAAGGATAGAAGATATTTGTCTTGGAGAAAATGTTTGTGGAAAATGTGAAGGAAGCAATTGTTTGATAGGATACACAAAATCAATTATTAGAGAAGCTGAAAAAGGAATAACTACAAATATTAAGGATATTGAAGATTTAAGTAATCGAAAAAGTTTTGATAAACAAAAAGTTTACTTAAGTCTTAAATTGACAATTGAGTTTTTAAAAGAAAATCCAAAAATAGAAGATAATAATTACATCAATCAAGTGAGAAAAAACTTTGAAATTATTTTGTTTGGGACATATATAGAAAAGTTTGAGAACTATGAGAAATACAAACTTGAATTAATTAGATTGGATAAAAATTGTATTATCAAAATGAATCTATCTTAAAAAGACTGTAGAAGTCTTTTTTTCTTGGTTTAATAATTATTTATTGCTATAATAGATTAACGAGGTGAGATGAAATGAAAAAGCCATTTAAAGAGTCATTTGCAGATTTTTCAATAATGATTGTTAGACCATTTATTCACCTGCTTATGGCAAGAGAAATGAAAGTAGTAGCAAATGGGGATAAAATCGATAAACACAGAGAACCGTTTATTATGATTTCTAATCATTTCAATACTTGGGATGCATTTGTAGTTATGAAAAATGTCAAAAGTAAAATACGTTTTTTAGTTACTGAGATGGCTTTCTTAGATAAAGCAAAAGGATTTGGGATGAGGGTTCTTGCAAGAGCAATACCAAAAAGAGTCGGAAAAGTTGATTATATGGCAACTAAAAAAGTCTTTGATTATTTAAAAGAAGGATATAGTATTGGGTTTTTTCCTGAGGGAGACAATACCTTCTATGGTGAAACTTTAGATATCTTTAAATCATCAGGGAAACTTATCAAAAAAGCAGATGTAGATGTTGTATTAGTTAAACAACAAGGGGGATATCTCTCTCAACCAAGATGGGCAGACAATTTTGCTAAGAATGGAATGGTTGTGACAGATACACGCACGTTACTAACAAAAGAAGAAGTTAGAGAATTAACTCCAATTCAAATTAATTCAGTAGTCGAAAAAGCAATTTATAATAACGACTATGACTTTCAAAGAGAAAGAATGTATAAATTTAATAGAAAAGCTCGTGCTGAAGGGATAGAAAGATTAGTCTATTACTGCAATAACTGTGGTGGAATTTTAACTGTATTTGGTAATAAAGATGATATCATATGTTCAAAATGTGGGAAAATAGGCCATATAAACGAATATGAATTTATTGAAGGAAATAAATATGATAATCTAGTTGATTATAATAAGTATCAGTATAAAAAAATAGAAGAAGTAATTAATAGTGAGTTTGTATTCAGAGTTACATTAAATCTAGTAAATCAATCAAGTATGACGAATATTAAAATTGGTAACTACAAATTAAGATACAAAGATAAAAGATTGCTTTTGAGTGATAATATATCAACATATAAGTTTGATTTAGCAAAGATGAAATATCCTTGTAACACAATGAGAAATAGTTTCAGTTTTGACTATGAGGATGAGACATATAATTTCACAGACATTAGACATCAATTTGTTTTATATGAAATGTGTCGATATTTAAATGGAAGCTATAAGGGGTAGAAAGATGAGAGAAAAAGCTAAGATTGATCTATGGATATTAGTTTTATTATGGTCTATGAACATCCTTTTCATTGCATTGGTTTTTGTTATGCCAAAAGATGAATTATGGATCTACGTTTTATTTGTGTTTCCAGTTGTAATCATGATGATTTGGATATTAATTGGTTCATATTATGAACTAAGAGAAGACCACCTATATATGAAGATAGGGCCATTCTTTGGAAGAATTAAGTACGAAAATATTAAGTCTCTTGCTTTAAAAAAGAATTTTCTTTCTTCAATGTCGATGAGTATAAATCGCATCGAAATTAAAGAACACAATAAAAGTTATTTTAGAGGAACAACGTATATTGGTCCGCAGAACAGAGAAGATTTTTATGAAGAACTTAAAAGACTATGTAGAAATTTAGAAAAAGACGAGTAAAAAATTCTCGTCTTTTTCATAACTATATAAAAAAAATATGGTAAAATAAAAAACTAAGGAGGTGTTTCAATTGAAAAAGATTATGATTTTAATATCATTACTTTTTATCTTTTTTACATCATTTTTAAATGTGAAAGCAACTGATACTCAAGCAATTGATACACCAAGGATAGTAGGAAAAGAAAAAACAGAAATATCTTACGCAGGAGTTAATGAGACTGCTGGATTCAATAATATTGTTATTTTTATTAAGTTTGCTGATGAAACAAATTACAATGCACCGTTCAATTTATCATATTATGATGACTTATTTAATGATATAGATGGAGTTAGTTTAAGAGATTATTATTTGGAAGTTTCTTATAACCAATTAACAATAGATTCCTATTTAACAAATGATGGAACTAATATTATCTATTATCAAGATAATTACGACAGATCACATTATCAATTATATGATGATGTTACTAATCTAGATGGATATGGCGCACAAACCGGAATTGATCAAGCAGAGAGGGAACATGAACTCCTTAAGAAAGCAATAGATTATGTTGATGATAATAACTTAATCAGTGACACTATTGATTTAGATGTAAATGACGATGGAGATATTGATAGCATTACATTTATGGTAAGTGGAGAAGTTGATGAGTGGAGCGATCTTTTATGGCCACATAAATGGGACCTATATTCTTTTGATTCATCAAATACACCAACAATTGATGGTGTATTTGCAAATTCTTATTCATTTGAATTACTTGGAAATAGTCAATCTTCTGACAGACAAGTTAGTGTTGGAATTCTAGCACATGAAACATTTCATTTATTAAGTGCTCCGGATTTGTATCACTATTATCGTTATGATCATATTGAACCTGTGGGAGCTTGGGGTGTAATGGAATCGACTAGCTCTGTTCCAAGTCATATGCTTGGATACATGAAAGAAAAATATGGGTTATGGATTGATGATATTGATGGAATAACTGAAAGTGGAGTATACACGTTAGAACCACTTGCTGATTCAGCAGAAAATTTATTTAAA
>CAYYOU010000060.1:0-6882 GCA_964473425.1 uncultured Candidatus Izemoplasmatales bacterium
GGTGAATAAAGATGACTAAAAAAGCTAACTTCTTAAAAGGATTTTTAAAAGAAAATCCAATCTTTGTTTTCCTACTAGGAATGTGTCCTGCACTTGCAGTTACAGCTACTTTTGAAACTAGTTTAGGAATGGGATTACTTGTTGTATTTGTATTAACAATGAGTAACATTGTAGTAGCTTCAGTAAAAAAATGGATTCCACATGATGTTAGAACACCTGCTTATATCGTTATCATCGCAACTTTTGTTACAGTTGTTAAGATGGCAACTGAAGCATATGCATTCGATTTATTTTTAGCACTTGGAGTATTTCTTCCTTTAATCGTTGTGAACTGTTTAATACTCGGTAGAGCAGAAGCATTTGCTTCTAAAAACACTGTGGTTGACAGTGCAATTGACGGTCTAGGAATGGGACTAGGATTCACATTTGCATTAGTTGTAATTGGAGTATTTAGAGAGTTTTTAGCAACTGGTGGAATAATGTATGGAGTATATCTTCCATTCTTTGTAGATTCGCCAATTACTATATTTAGTTTAGATATGATAATTAACTTATTCACAAGTGGATTCCACATCACAGATTATGGAATGAAAGTCTTTAGTCTTCCTCCTGGAGCGTTTATTGCTCTTGGAATAATCCTTGCAATCATTCAATTTAAAAAATCACAAACGGATAAAAAAGCAGCAATTGCCAAAATGGAAATGATTGCTGAAAAGAAAAGAATAGCACTTGAGAAGAAGAAGCAAGCAGCACAAAGTTTAGCAAAGGCAGGTGGTAAATAATGAGTTTTACTTTATTCGCAACAGCGATAATATCAGCGATGTTAATCAATAATGTAATCTTAATGCAATTCCTCGGAATTTGCCCTTTCCTTGGTGTTAGTAAAAAAAGTAGTTCAGCAATCGGAATGAGTGCTGCAGTATTATTTGTTATGGTAATAGCTTCAGCTGTTACATATACACTTTATGATTTAGTATTATATCAATATGGTATACCTTATATTTCTACAATTGCTTTCATTTTAGTAATTGCAAGTTTGGTACAGTTTGTAGAAATGTTTATTAAAAAAACAAGTAAATCATTATATAAAAGTCTTGGTATTTATTTACCACTTATTACTACTAACTGTGCTATTTTAGGAGTTAGTGAAGGAAATATTACAAATATATGGACAGATACAATCCCTTATTGGGATGGATTGTTCCTTGCAGTTTCAACTGCGGTAGGAACAGGACTTGGATTTGGATTAATCATTTTTGCATTTTCTTCAATAAGAGAAAAATTAGAAGCAAGTAATGTACCATCTGCTTGGAAAGGTGTTCCTATAAGTTTAGTTGTAGCTGGGATTATGAGTTTAGCATTCTTAGGACTTGCAGGTATAATCTAATGTTGGTACCTGTATTAGTAATAGGAGGACTCGTTTCTCTTTATATTGGAACATATCTACTTAATAAAAGAGTTCCAGTACCAGAGGAATGTAGAGTGCTGGTTGATGAAGTAAAATGTACAGCATGTCACATCTCTACATGTAGCTATAAAAAATAGGAGGAGAAAACAATGACAGCCCTAATTACATTATCAATAATGGGACTAGTTTTAGGACTAGGTCTTGCTTACGCTGCTGAAATACTTAAAGTTGAAGTTGATGAACGAGTTGAAGCAGTTACGAATTTTCTTCCTGGATTGAATTGTGGAGCTTGTGGATACCCTGGTTGCGCGGGATTTGCTGAGGGAATATTAGACGGGGATGTTGAAAAACTCTCTGATTGTAAACCTGGTAAAGATTTAAACTATGATCCAATAATTGAGTATTTGAAAGAACACCCAAGTTCGGATGGAAAAGAAATCAAAATTACAAAATAGATAGTGAAAACCTATCTATTTTTTTTGACTTATGTCAATTTGATTAATTGACAACATTCATTAATGTAAACGCTTTTAGTAGTTACTAATAATGCCATATTAGTTGAAAACCTATATTATAAATGATATAATTATTTCGGACTTTTTAGAAAAAATATATATATAGAAAGGTGAAATCTATGAAAAGAATTTATATGTTTGGTGAGGGTACTAAAGAACAAAAGAATTTACTTGGTGGTAAAGGTGCTAACTTATCAGAAATGAAAACAATGGGCGTTCCTGTTCCTCCAGGATTCGTTGTTACTACACAAATGTGTACAGATTATTACAAAAACGGAGGAAAAAACTCAGAAGAATTACTTGCAGACTTAAGAATATATACTAAGAGATTAGAAGAAGAAACTGGAAAAGAGTTTGGTAGCGATACTAACCCTTTACTTGTATCAGTACGTTCAGGTGCTAGAGTTTCAATGCCTGGTATGATGGATACAGTTCTTAACCTAGGATTAACAAAAAAATCTGTTCTTGCAATGGTTGAAAAAACTGGAAATCCTAAATTTGTTTACGACATATACAGAAGATTCATTCAAATGTTTGCTGAAGTAGTTCAAGGAGTAGAATATGATTTATTCGGAAGTGTTATTGATAACATGAAAGAAAAAAGAGGGTATTCTTCAGACCTTGAAATGAAAGCTGCAGATTGGAAAGAAGTAGCTGAAGCATTTTTAGTTACTGTTGAAAAAGAAACTGGGGAACCATTCCCAGAAGATCCATTTACACAACTTGAAATGGCAGTTAATGCAGTATTTGAATCATGGGATACTCCACGTGCTAGAATTTATCGTGATCATAACAAAATTGATCATTCTTGGGGAACTGCAGTTAGTGTTCAAGAAATGGTATTTGGTAATACAGGTGATAACTCAGGTACAGGAGTGTTATTCACAAGAAATCCTAAATCTGGTGTGAAAGAAATATTTGGAGAATTCTTATTTAATGCACAAGGTGAAGACATTGTTGCTGGAATTAGAACTCCATTAAAACTTAGTGAACTTGAAGTAAAAACTCCTGTAATTTATAAAGAACTAACAAATATCTTAGATGATTTAGAAGCACATTATAAAGATATGCAAGATATTGAATTCACTATTGAAGAAGGAAAATTATTCATTCTTCAAACTAGAAATGGTAAAAGAACTGGAGCTGCAGGAATTAGAATTGCAGTAGATATGGTTGCTGAAGGATTATTAACAAAAGAACAAGCAGTTGCTTCTATTGATGTCAATGCAGTTGATCAATTACTTCACCCAGTATTTAATCAAGATAAATTAGCAGAAGCTACTATTATTACTACTGGTTTAGCTGCAAGCCCTGGAGCTGCAACTGGTAAAATAGTATTTAGTTCTGAAAGAGCTGCTGAGTTAAAAGAAGAAAGTAATCAAAAATTATTGTTATTTAGAAAAGAAACTTCACCTGAAGATATCGAAGGTATGATTTTATGTGAAGGTTTCGTTACTCAACTTGGTGGAATGACTTCACATGCTGCAGTAGTAGCACGTGGTATGGGTAAATGTTGTGTAAGTGGTTGTAGTGAACTTCAAATTAATGAAGAAAAAGCTTATATGATTATTAATGGTGTAAAATATCCAGAACTTACTCCATTTAGTATTGATGGAACTACAGGAAATGTTTATGCTGGAACTATTGAAACAAAAGCTCCGGACTTTAGCGAAGATTTCCAAACAATTCTTAAATGGTCTAAAGAAATCAAACATTTAGGTGTTAAAGCTAACGCAGATAATGAAAGAGACAGTCTTCAAGCATTAAAATTTGGTGCTGAAGGTATTGGTCTTTGCAGAACTGAACATATGTTCTTCGATGATACAAGAATCACAGACGTTCGTCGTATGATTATTGCTGAATCATTAGAAGAAAGAGAATTAGCTTTAGAAAAATTACTTCCTCACCAATTAAAAGATTTCACTGAAATCTTTAATGCAATGGAAGGTAAAACAGTTTGTATTCGTCTATTAGATCCACCACTACATGAATTCTTACCTCAAGCGGACGAAGTTGACGAAGTTGCTAAAAAATTAAACATTACTCCAAATAGATTACATAGAGCTCTAGAAACTCTACATGAATTCAATCCTATGCTTGGTCATAGAGGTTGTAGATTAGGTGTTTCATACCCTGAAATCAGTGTAATGCAAACGAAAGCTATTATCATGGCAGCAATTAATGTTGCTAAATCTGGTAAAGTAGTTAAACCAGAAATTATGGTACCTCTTGTATCAACTATTAAAGAATTATCTTACTTAAAAGAATATATTATAAAAACAGCAGATAGCTTAATCGCTGAAGCTGGAATTAAATTAGACTACAAAGTAGGAACAATGGTTGAAACTCCTCGTGCTGCATTAATTTCTGACGAAATTGGAGAAATCGCAGATTTCATTAGTTTCGGAACAAACGACTTAACACAAATGACATTCGGATTTAGTCGTGATGATGCTGGTAAATTCTTAAAAGATTATAAGGCTAAGAACATCTTAGATTCTGATCCATTTGCTGCAGTTGATCAAAAAGGTGTTGGGAAATTAGTTCAAATGTCTACTAATAGCGCAAAAGCAGCAAATAAAGACATCGTAGTTGGAGTATGTGGGGAACATGGTGGAGAACCAACAAGTATTGAATTCTTCCACAACGCAGGACTTAACTATGTATCTTGTTCACCATTTAGAATTCCAGTAGCTATTATTGCTGCTGCACAATCACAATTAAAAAATAAAAAATAACATATTCAATTAAAGCACTGAATTTTTAGTGCTTTTTTGTTATAATTATGTTGGTGATAAAAATGATAGAAAATGACTGGAAAAGTATTTTAGGTAAAGAGTTTAACAAAGACTATTTTAAAAAGCTAGAGATGTTTATTGATAGAGAATATAAGGAAAAGACCATATTCCCTGTTAAAGATGACATATTCAATGCTTTTGATCTATGTTCTTTTAACAATACAAAAGTTATTATTTTAGGACAAGATCCATATCATAATTTTAATCAGTCACATGGACTTGCTTTTAGTGTACTGAAAGGAAATAAAATTCCCCCTTCACTTAAAAATATCTATAAAGAACTATATAGTGATCTGGGAATTGAAACTCCTAATCATGGTGAACTGACATCTTGGGCAGAAGAAGGAGTTCTTTTACTTAATACAATATTGACAGTAGAACTTCATAAGCCACTTAGTCATAAAGGGAAAGGTTGGGAAACTTTTACAGATGGTATTATTAGAATATTAAATGAGGATGATAGACCTAAAGTGTTTGTATTGTGGGGTAATAACGCAATTTCTAAAAAAGAACTTGTTGATAATCCTAATCATTTAATCTTAACATCAAGTCACCCTTCACCTTTTTCAGCTAGAATCTCTTTTTTTGGAAGCAAGGTATTCTCGAATATAAATTCGTTTTTAAGAGATACTAATCAAACGGAGATTAGCTTCAAAATCAAATAGTTTGTATTAACATGTAAAAAGAGTTATTATGAATATAAATCAGAGTAACTATTTCGCGTTAAGTGTTATACCATGGGAAGTTGGGTATAAACGAACACATTATTGTGGCGGTGAAATAGTGCGTCCGCTGTAAAATGCATCTTTTTGGTGTAACTTGTGGGCCTCTTGTTAATTTAAGGAGGTTTTTTATATGCAAAAGAAAAAGAGTTTATTCACAACTCAATCTTTAACGAGAGTAGCAATACTTATTTCAATGAGTTTCTTATTGAAATCGTTTTTTGTTATAACGCTACCAACTTATCGGTTTACATTTTACGATATTCCGTTAATGATTGCTGGGATAATGTATGGTCCGATTATTGGAGGATTGAGCGGTTTAATTGTTGATTGGTTCAACATATTAATGCCGAACTATGCAACAGGATTCAATCTGTTTACTGTTTCTTCAATGATGTGGGGAATCATTCCAGGATTGCTGTTATTTGGGAGGAAAGACTTATCGTTAGTAAGAATTGTTAACACAGTTCTAATTACAAGTATTATAGCATTCAGTATAAATTCATATCAACTTTATCTATTTATGGGAAGTGGAATGTTAGCTGAGTTACCATTTAGAGTTATTACTTTGGTAATTAAGTTACCTATTCAAGTAGCTTTGATAGATATCTTGTTTAAAAGAGTATTGGTTTGGAATTTAAAATTTGCAAAATCAAGATAACCTTAGTGGTTATCTTTTTTAAAATAATTGTTTTATTGCATTAAATATGATAAAATAATGCAATAAGGAGTGATGTAAATGAAAAATTTTGATTATAGTTTTCTAATTAAAAGCGAAGTTCCTATAGATATATATAGAATAATAGCTAGTATTTATGAGTATAAGGGAAGACAGCATTTCCATACACTGAATAAGACAAATAGTTTAGATAAATATATTCTTCACACCAAATTAAGAAGTACGATTGAATCAAATAAAATAGAAGGAATATATACAACTGAAAAAAGAAGTAAAGAGATTATAATTGATAAAATTCCTCCTCAAAATCTTGTTGAGCAAGAGATTGTGGGCTATTCAAGAGTATACGAAATGATTCAAGAGGATTTTCGAAATATTGATATTTCATCAAATGTAATGTTGCAATTACATCGAGATTTATACAAATATACAACATTATCTTTTGGTGGGAAGTATAAGACTAGTGATAACTTAATAGTTAGCGTTGATCAACTAGGAAACAAAAAGGTAATATTCAAGCCTCTTAAGGCAATCTATACTGAAAATGCAATGTTTAACTTATGCGAGGCTTATAGAGAAACAATTGAAGAGAACCTTGTAGAACCGCTTCTCATTCTTCCAGTCTTTATTTTAGATTTTTTAAGTATTCATCCCTTCAATGATGGGAACGGAAGAATTTCAAGATTGCTGACTAATCTAATATTAAGAAAATTAGGTTTCGATGTTTGTGATTATGTCAGTTATGAGAAAAAGATATATG
>CAYYOU010000061.1:0-6862 GCA_964473425.1 uncultured Candidatus Izemoplasmatales bacterium
ACTTATCTATTTGGATAAGTTACGTTTGAAGAGTTGATTTATCAACTTTTGTTCTATCATTTTGAAAATATGTTTGTTATAATTGCGTCGAGAGGTGATTGTATGGAAAATGCATATATTAAGAACCGAAATAGCTTATTAGAGAAGATAGAACCTGAAAGCGTTGTTGTAATTGATTCAGGTAAGTCGGCGCATAAAACGTTTGATGAATTTGAGAAATATGTTCCAAACAGAAATTTTTATTATTTAACAGGGTTAAGTGAACCTAATTTAAAACTGATGATTGTCAAAGGTAAGAAAAAAAACATCTTGATGTTATTTATTGAAGAAACTACTGAATATATGAAAAAATGGGTAGGAGCAAAAATCTCAAAAGAAAAAGCAAGTGAGATATCTGGAATAGAAAAAACCAAAATTCACTATCTTGATAAGTTTGAGGATATATTTAGAGGGATGATGACTTATGGTAGAGGAATTGGGGTTGCACCTCCAAAAAGCTGTTACCTGGATTTATTTAGAGTTACTAAAGACGAAGAACCAATATCACATACACAATTTAAATTCATTCTTGATAATTACAAAGAACTGAATATTAAAAATATTAATGAACAGATTTCATATTTAAGAATGTTTAAAGCAGATTTTGAAATTGAATACCTACAAAAAGCAATTAACATTACTGAACTTGGATTAAATCGCATATTAAGTGGATTGAACAAAAGAACAAATGAATGTCAATTAGAAGCCGATTTTCTTCATGAGATTACTCTTGAAGGAAGTCAAGGAGTTTCATTTGATACAATTGCTGCTTCTGGTAGAAATGCTACAACACTCCACTATGATGAAAATAATAGTGAATTAGTTAATGGGAATCTTATTTTATTTGATTTGGGTGCTTTATATAATAATTATGGGTCTGATATATCAAGAACTTACCCAATAAATGGTAAATTTAGCAATAGACAAAAAGTACTCTATGAAATAGTCTTAAAAGCTAATAAAGAGACTATAGAGTACGTGAAACCGGGAATAACATGGACTGAATTAAACGATTTCGCAAAAAAAATACTTATAAAAGAATGTAAATCTATTGGATTAATTAAGAACGATGAAGAGATTAATAAGTATTACTATCATTCGATTGGGCATTACCTTGGATTAAATGTTCATGATGTAGGACATTATGAACTAGAACTGATTGAAGGGATGGTCTTAACAATTGAACCGGGGTTATATATTACAGAAGAAAATACTGGAATTAGAATTGAAGATGATATATTGATCACAAAAGACGGATGTATCAATCTAAGTAAAAACATTATTAAAGAAGTGAAAGACATTGAGGAGTACTTGAATAAAAAGTAGTACTCTTTTTTCTTATATTTTTCATCCACGAATACGTATAAAACATGTTATAATATAATAGGTGATTATATGAAATATATACAAGGAATTGTGAAAGCAATTATTTTTCACAGTAAAGAAAATTCTTTTACTATATTAAAAATTAAAGTAACTGAGTCGAATGAAGATTTGACACTCTTTACGTACGAAGATTTGCTCACAATTACAGGATATTTTCCTCAACCTATGAGGGGCGAAGAAATCAAATATTTTGGAGAATTTAAAGAGCATAGCAAATATGGACTCCAATATCTGGTCAAAAGCTTTGAGAAGTTAAGCGAAACTTCAATAGCGGGATTAATTGAATATCTGTCAAGTGACTTATTTAAAGGAGTCGGCCCTAAGACTGCTGTAAACATAGTTTCAAAGTTAGGTAAGGACACTATCAAAAGTATATTGGATGATAAAACTTCTCTTGATAAAATACCTAAAATGACGGACAAAATTAAAGATACAGTATATAATGGAATCATCGAAAATAAGTCATCGGAAAATACATTAATCAAACTTTATGGATATGGAATTACACCTAGAACTGCAATCAAAATTTATAAGTTTTATCAGAACGAAACAGTTGCAATTATAGAGAATAATCCTTATCAGTTAATAAATGATATTGAAGGTATCGGATTTGAAAGAGCAGACATCATTGCGAAGAATTTAGGGTTTGAAGAAACTCACCCATTAAGGGTAAAAGCGATGATAAGCTATCTATATAACCTTATGGGAATAAATTATGGCCATACGTTTCTATATTTAGATCAATTAAAAGAGTATTTGAACAAAAGTTTGAATAAAAAAGGGGATTTAGTACCTATTGAGACTATTGATAAGTATATTTTTGAGCTTGAAAAAGAAAAAGTGTTTATAATTAGTGAAAATATGGTTAAATTGAGAACTGTTCACTATGCAGAAGACAACATCATATCTAAAATCAAGGAATTAACTTCGATTTTTAATGATGATATAGACTTTAGTAAAGTGGAAGATTACATAGAGTTATTCGAAAATATCAATGAAATTAAATACACGAAATTACAAAAACGTGCTGTTCATAATGCAATGTCTAGTAATCTATTTATTCTTACTGGAGGCCCTGGTACTGGTAAAACTACTGTAATTAAAGGAATTGTTTTTGTCTATTGTAAATATAACAAAATACCTATTTCTTATAATGACAGTTTATTTGATATAAAGTTAATTGCACCAACGGGTAGAGCTGCTAAAAGAATGAATGAAACAACATCTCTACATGCTGAAACGATTCATCGTTTCTTAGGATATAATTATGAAGGCAAGTATACTTTTAACAAAGATAACCTTGTAAATGCTGATGTAATAATCATAGATGAAGCCTCTATGATAGACGTTTTCCTAGCCTCACAGCTACTTCAATCTATTCCTGCCAACACAAAAGTAATAATAGTAGGTGATGAAGACCAACTTCCAAGTGTTGGACCTGGGCAAATATTGACGGATTTCATCGACTCAGATATGATTGACTACATTGAATTAGAGACCATCCATCGTCAAGCTGAAAATTCTAATATTATTAAGTTAGCTCATTCTATTAAAGATGATGTTTTACCTGATGATATTTTATCAATCTACGATGATAGATACTTTGTTCCTGAAGATATCGGAAACTTCTCAAGCAGATTAAAAAACATTATTAATTATCTTCAACTAAATGGATATTCTTTAGATGAAGACATTCAGGTTCTTATACCAATGTACAGGGGAACTGCTGGAATTGATAATGTTAATAGATTACTTCAAGAAGAATTTAATCCAAACACTGGAAAATCACTTGTAAATGGTGATAGAGAATTTAGAATTGGAGATAAAGTCCTCCAACTTTCTAATCAAATAGAAGATAATATTATGAACGGAGATCAAGGAGTTGTCGTTGGTTTAACAGATGACAACATTTTGATAGTTGATTTTATGGGGATAGAAGTTACCTATAAACCAGGTGATTTAATTAATCTAAAACATGCTTACGCAATGAGTATACATAAATCTCAGGGTAGTGAATATAAAGTTGTAATTATGCCTTTATATAGAAGCTACTCCATCATGCTAAAAAGAAAACTTCTCTACACTGGTATTACTAGAGCTAAAGAGAAACTAATCTTGATAGGAGACATGAGTGCATTTAAATATGGTGTTGAAAGACTAGAAGCATCAAGGCAAAGTGTTTTAAAAGAGAAAATCATAGATAGAATTCTAAACGATTCAAAAGATGATAAGCAGGAAAAAATAAAAGCTTCAACTACAAAAAAACGCATTGAAGATCCATCCATTCCTTTTGAGGAATTAGGGGAAGAATTAGAGGATGGAATTTCACCATATAGTTTCCTTGAAAACGAAGAAAATTAACTCAATAATGTTGCTATTTGAAAATATGTTTAGTATAATGAATTTGAAATCAAAGATGAAGACGAGTAGGTATCATAAATATAGTAGAGAGCTAGTGGTTGGTGAAAACTAGAATATTGAAATACTGAAGCTACTTTTGAGAGACGTTAATCGCGTTCGTATTCCTGCGTTAAAGGATTTGAGTGCTAGTATATCTAGAACTAAGGTGGTACCACGGAATATATTCGTCCTTATGATTTATAGGGGCGTTTTTTTATTATAAAGGAGTGAGACAAGTGAGAGAATTATCAGGAAGACAAATTAGGGAAATATGGTTAAAGTTTTTCGAAGAACGAGGACATAATGTTGAAGAAAGTGCAAGTTTAATACCAAACAACGATAAAACTTTATTATGGATAAACGCAGGAGTAGCACCATTAAAAAAATATTTTGATGGATCAGTTATTCCTAAAAATCCCCGTATTGTAAATGCCCAAAAATGTATCAGAACGAATGATATTGATAATGTTGGTAAAACAGCTAGACATCAAACATTTTTTGAAATGCTTGGGAATTTCTCAATTGGAGATTATTTTAGAGATGAAATAATTCCATGGGCTTGGGAAATAATGACAGATAACAAATACTTTGGATTTGAAAAAGATAAACTATATATGACGATTTATCCTAACGACGAAGAAACAAAAACAGCTTGGATGAATGAAGGCGTAGAAGAATCTCATATTATAAAAACAAACTACAACTTCTGGGAAATTGGAAGTGGTCCATGTGGACCATGCACAGAGGTTTTCTATGATCGCGGGATTGAGTATGGAGACATTGATATTAGTGTTATTGAAAAAGATATTGAAAACGATCGATATGTCGAGTTTTGGAATATTGTCTTTTCACAATATAACAGCAAAGATGGTCTACTTAGAAAAGATTATCCGGAACTTCCAAGCAAAAATATTGATACAGGACTTGGATATGAAAGATTAGTTTGTTTACTTCAAAACAAAAAAACAAATTTTGAAACTGATCTATTTATGCCACTAATAAATCAACTAGAACAATTCACTGGAATTAAGTATTCAGGACAAGTTTCTTTCAAAGTAATCGTAGATCATGTTAGAACAGTAGTATTTGCCGTTAGTGACGGTGCTGTCTTGTCAAACGAAGGAAGAGGTTATGTTCTTAGAAGACTGCTTAGAAGAGCAGTTAAACACGGAAAACAACTAGGGTTAAACGAACCATTCTTATATAAAATGGTGGATACAATAATATCAACTATGGGATATTATTATCCATACTTGAGTGATCACAGAGATTTAACAGTAAAAGTAATTAAACTTGAAGAACAAAAATTCTTTGAAACACTAGTGCAAGGACAAAAAATACTTGATGAAATTATACATGAAAATAAATCAAAAATTATTACAGGTGAAAAAGCATTTACTTTATATGATACATACGGATATCCTTTAGAATTGACGGAAGAAATTGCTGAAGAAAAAGGGCTAACAGTTGATAGAGAAGGTTTTAATATTGAAATGGAAAAACAAAAAGACAGAGCAAGATCTGCAAGAAAAAATACTGTTTCAATGAAAAGCCAAAATGAAGAATACATTAACTTTAAAGAAGAAAGTATCTTCACAGGTTACGATTCTTTAACTGAAAACACAGTAGTAATTAAAAGTTTTGAAGAAGGAGTAGTTTTAGCAAAAACTCCGTTTTATGCTGAAAGTGGTGGGCAAGAAGGAGACAAAGGAATTATCTTCAAAGGAGATAAACCCTACCTTGTTCTTGATGTGCAAAAATTACCGAACGGACAGTTCATTCATTTTCTTGAAGACAACGATTTAGTAGATGGAGACAACGTCAAAGCTTCAGTTGCTGAAGAAACTAGATTGGCAACCGTATATAATCATTCAGCTACTCATTTAATGTTTGGTGCATTAAGAGAAATAGTTGGAGATCATGTGAGTCAACAAGGGTCACAAGTAACCAGTGAATCATTGCGTTTTGATTTTAATAATTATGATAATCTTTCAGATGAAATACTTTTAGAAGTTGAAAGAAAAGTAAATGAACTTATAAACAAAAACATCGAGGTTTCAATATCTGAAGAATCAATTGAAGAAGCAAAAGCACTTGGTGCTATCGCAGAATTCGGTGAAAAGTATGGAGACAAAGTAAGAGTTATAAACATGAAATACACGATTGATTTATGTGGTGGAACACATGTTCATAACACAGGTGAAATTGCGAAATTCGCAATTGCATCAATTGAATCAAAGGGTAGTGGGATTTATAGAATAGTAGGCCATGCAAATACATCAATAGAGAATATCAAAAATCAATTTGTTGGGTTTCATAAAGAAATGGATAAATTGATGGTAAAAGTTGATAAACTACTTTTAGAAGCAAAAGAAAACAATATTGATATATCATTCTCATTTATTAGAAATGAAGAAATTATTGGTTCTTATCAAGACATCATTAATAAGAGAAAAGAATTCGCTAAACTACAAGAAGAAGTTAGAGAGTTTGAAAAGAAATATAAAGAACTAGTGAAGGAAAGTGTATTCAAAAAGATAGATGAATATCTATTACAAGAAGAAAATGGTAAAATAATATTAAGAACTGAAAACATCGATAAAGACTCACTTAAACCACTCGCAGATTTACTACTAGAAAAACTTGTTAAAGGGTTTGTATTTATTGCGAACGTGTCTAACAACAAAGTTACATTTATCGCTAAATCAAATACTGATATTCATGCTGGTAACATCGCAAAAGCAGCTGCCATAATTACTGGAGGAAACGGTGGAGGCCGTCCAGACATGGCTCAAGCAGGCGGAAGAGATGTTTCTAAAGTGGATGAAGCATTATCAAAAGTTAAGGAATTAACAAAATGAAAAAACTAGGACTAGATTTAGGAAATAAAACATTAGGAATAGCGATTAGTGATGAATTAGGAATTTTGGCAAGAGGTCTTGAAACATTTAGATTTCCAGAGAAAGACTTTCCTGCTGCATTAGAGTTTACGTTAAAATTAGTACATGATAATAATGTAGATGTAGTAGTGTTAGGA
>CAYYOU010000062.1:0-6847 GCA_964473425.1 uncultured Candidatus Izemoplasmatales bacterium
TAATAACACTTTTTGCTTTTTCTTCAGTTTTATATATTTTAAACTCTTTTTTAATTCTTTGATCCTTAGTTCTTAACTTAATAAGTTTATTTTCAACAGCTTTTTCGATTCTTTGCAATTTAAGTTCTGTTTTTTCACTTAGAATATTAAGATCTTCTCTTGATTTTTTTTCTTTAGATAAAAAGTCTTTATGTGATTTCATAGACTTGTTATCATGACTACTATTTAATTTACTAATTTTCTTAACAATTGGTGCTATTTTAGAATTATATTCGATCTCAACATCATAAGATGCTATATCAAAACTCTTCAAATCTTTATTCTTCAAAATACAGCACCTCCTAAATGCGATGAAACAGCCATTTCCTGTCATAATTCTATCATATATTAAAACGTAATACAATATTTATATATTATATATATATAATTTCAAAAATGATTTTGTAAAAATCTGTGTTTAATGTATAATTTTTATGAGGTGTTCAAAAATGGAAAATAAAATTCTAACTAACGAAATACTTGAAGAAGACATAGAAATTTTGTCTTTGAGACCAAAGTTTTTAAAAGAGTATATTGGACAAAATAAAGTGAAAGAAATGATGGATATTTTTATTCGCGCAGCAAAGAATAGAAATGAAGCATTAGATCATGTCCTTTTATATGGACCACCTGGACTTGGAAAAACGACATTAGCCAATATAATAGCCAATGAAATAGGAGTTAACATAAAAGTAACAAGCGGTCCTTCAATTGAAAAAAGTGGAGACTTAGCAGTCATATTAACAAGCCTAGAACCAGGGGACATTTTATTTATAGATGAGATCCATAGATTGCCTAGAATTGTTGAAGAAATTTTGTATCCAGCTATGGAAGATTTTGTTATTGATATTATTGTTGGAAGAGACACAACTTCTAAGTCAATTAGAGTAGATTTACCACCATTCACTCTTGTAGGTGCTACAACAAGATATGGAGACTTAAGCGCACCGTTAAGAGATAGATTTGGTGTTGTCCATAAATTAGAATTTTATAATGAATCAGAACTAGAACAAATTTGTGAAAGAACATCAAAAATTTTCGAATGTGAAATTCATAAAGATGCTTTGTTTGAAATTGCAAGAAGAAGCAGAGGTACGCCGAGAATTACCAATAGACTATTTAGAAGAGTAAGAGATTTCGCTGATGTTTTGAATGACGGAATCATAAGTATGGACATTTGTAAATTAGCATTAGGGAAGCTTCATATTGATGAAATAGGACTTGATTCAAAAGATCATGACTATTTACTAGGAATAATCGAAAAATTCGAAGGTGGACCAGTAGGTGTCGAGAGTTTAGCGGCCTCAATTGGGGAAGAAGCTACTACTATTGAAGATGTATATGAACCCTATTTGCTACAAATTGGATTCATAAAACGTACTCAAAGAGGTAGAGTTGCTACAGAAAAAGCATATAAACATTTAAAAAAGACTCATAATGCGAGGTTATTTTAATGAAAGTTAGTGACTTTGATTATGTACTACCAACAAAGTTAATTGCACAAACACCGCTTAAAAATAGAAGTGCTTCTAGACTACTAATATTGAATAAAACTAGCGGGAATATTAAACATGACCATTTTACTAATATTGTGGATTATTTAAATGAAGGGGATGTATTGGTACTAAATGATACATCTGTAATACCTGCAAGATTATTCGGAATCAAGGAAGAAACACTAGCAGCTATTGAAATTTTACTACTTAAACAGCAAAATGATAATATTTGGCAATGTCTGGTCAAAAAAGCCCGTAAAATTAGTGTAGGTACAGTAATATCTTTTGGTGAAGGAATTTTAAAAGCAAGATGTACAATGGTTTATGATGAAGGAATCAGAGATTTTGAAATGATTTATGAAGGAGTTTTTTACGAAATTATTGACCAACTTGGTGAAATGCCTCTTCCTCCATATATTCATGAGAAATTAATTGACCAAAATAGATATCAAACTGTATATAACAAATATAAGGGAAGTGCAGCAGCACCAACAGCAGGACTTCATTTCACAAAAGATTTACTAAAAAGAATCAATCTTAAAAAAGTAAAAATTGCTTACATAACTCTTCATGTTGGACTTGGAACTTTTAGACCTGTTCAAGTAGATGCAGTAGAAGATCATCATATGCACAGTGAATTCTATCAAATGACTAAAGAAAATGCTGACATCTTAAATAACGCTAAATCTAATAATAATAAGATTATTGCGGTTGGAACTACTTCTTTAAGAACTCTTGAAACTATACTTAGAGATTATGATAACTTTCGAGAAGTCTCTGCATGGAGCGATATATTCATATATCCAGGTTACACTTTTAAATCTGCAGATGCATTAATTACTAATTTTCACTTACCAAAATCAACTTTGTTAATGTTAGTAAGTGCACTTGCAGGAAAAGAAAACATCACTAAAGCCTATAAAGAAGCGATTAATGAAAAATATAGATTTTTTAGTTTTGGTGACAGTATGTTCATTAACAACGGTTAAATAAAGACTAAAACAAACAAAAGCAGACAATTTCTTGTCAGCTTTATTTTTATTATTTTAATGGTCTCAGTTTTGCAGTAAAGTGTCTTAGAACTGGTGGTTCATAATCAAATCCTAATCCTACAAGTGAATCTCTATTTTTAAATACTTCAATTACTGCGTCAGCTACAACATCTAAATGTTTATATGTATAAGTCCTTCTTGGTATTGTCAATCTCATTAATTCCAGTGGACTTTCTAGATTTTTTCCAGTATCTGGATCTCTTCCGAGTAAGAAAGAACCAATTTCTACTGCTCTAACTCCAGCTTCAATATAAACTGCATTGGTAACACTCTGAGCTGGAAATTCATAATAAGGAATATGTGGCACAAACTTTTTGCAATCAACAAAAACAGCATGCCCCCCAGTAGGGTATTGTATTGGTACTCCAGCATCTCTCAATTTGTCACCTAAATATCTTACTTGATCTAAGCGGTGTTGTAAATAATCTTCCTCTAAAGCTTCTTGAAGTCCAACACTTAGTGCTTCCATATCTCTACCTGCAAGGCCACCATAAGTAGGGAATCCTTCCATCGGAACTATATAAGTCCTACATTTATTGTAGAAATCAGTGTCGTTTTTAATAGCTATAAACCCTCCAATATTACTTAACCCATCTTTTTTACTACTCATTAAACATATATCTGCTAAATCAAATACTTCTCTAGCTATTTCTCTTATTGATTTGTTTTCGTATCCTTTTTCTCTGGTTTTTACGAAATAAGCGTTTTCTGCGTATCTTGCTCCATCAATAATAATAGTTATATTGTTTTTGTTAGCAATTTCAGTAACTTTATTCAAATTTTCCATACTTACTGGTTGTCCACCTGCACTATTGTTAGTAATTGTGAAGATAATTCCAGCAATATTCTTTTTTCCTTTTTCAAGGATTAATTCTTCTAACCTGATTAAATCAAAATTACCTTTGAAAGGATGATAGTTTTCTGTATCAAAACACTCATCAATTACACAATCTAGCGCTCTAGCTCCTGCCATTTCAACATGAGCTCTTGTTGTATCAAAATGCATATTAGATATGAAATACATACCCTTTTTATTGACTAATTGTGGTAAAGCAACTTGCTCAGCCCCTCGTCCTTGATGCGCTGGGATAACATAATCATATCCTGTAATGTCTTTCACTACTTTTTCAAACTTATAAAAGCTTCTAGAGCCAGCATAAGCTTCATCACCTTGCATTAAAGCAGCCCATTGAAAATGGCTCATAGCTCCAGTTCCGCTATCTGTGAGTAAATCTATATAAACATCCTCACTTCTCAAAGAGAAAGGATTATATCCTGCAGTTTTCAAATACACAATTCTTTCTTCTTTAGTTGTCATTTTAATTGGTTCGACCATCTTAATGCGATAAGGTGGCGCTACATATTTTCTGTCCATATTTTCCTCCAGATAATAATTGATTTTTATTCCAAAAATATTATACATTACTATGTTAGCGTTTACAATCTTTTGTTTTTATTTTCTATTTAATATATAATAAATATAATAAGTTTTAGTCAATCTATATATATTTAATTAATATAGTCAGGCGGTGTCAGATGAATATCATTATAGTCTTTTTTACAAGAATTCCGGATGAATCTACGTCAAATTTCCAAATGTTTTCGTTGACCCATATTATTTCTCTTATAATTATAATTGCCTTTTTAACCCTATTACTTAGATATGGTCATCTATTGAAATCACTGAAATATGAGAACTTTATAAGAATTCTTTTTGGGGTATCTTTAATTTTTACGAATATTAATCTGTGGATGTATTCATATTCTTTAAACATGGAATGGTATCACTATTTACCAGTAGCAACATGTGGATATGCTACATTCCTTGGGGGACTGACATTGATAACGAAAAATAAGACATTGTTTAAACTTACCTTCTTTTGGGGGTTTGGAGCATTACTTTCATTACTTGGTCCAACTGTTATGGAAGGTCCAGAAAAATACAATTTCTATCAATTTTTCTTTAGACATACTGGAATAATTGCATCAGCTTTCTATATGATGAAAGTATATGATTATAAGATTGTAAAAGAAGATTGGAAATTTTTCTTCTATGTTACATTTTCTTTAACATTTATCATGACTATAATCAATCTATTGGTTAATAAACCTGAAGAATTAAATATGTTTTATACAATGCACCCCGCAGTTAGTGGAACTCCATTAAACGATTTATACGAAGTCTCAAAATGGTATTATATGATCTTTTGGATTCCATTCGCTGCCTTTTTAAGTTATTTGTATGGTTTGCCTTTTTATCAAAAAAAAGAACTACTCAAAATTGAATAGTTCACTAAATTCATTCTTGTAATGGCTTGATTTTCTTCATTAAGTAAATAAATGGAGTATCCATGAAAGCAACTATTACCTTAATTAAATAAGTTGTTATAAAAATATCTAAGATAATATCATTTGGAAATTCACCAATAAAAGCTATTGGAACAAAAATTGATGTATCGATTAATTGGCTTATTAGGGTAGAACCATTATTTCTAACCCATAAATATTTATCGCCTGGAAGTTTTGATCTGATTTTTTGGAACATGTACACATCAAACAGTTGACTAACAATATATGCTGACAAACTACCTAATGCAATTCTAGGCAACATATTAAATATTGTAGCTATTGAATCATTTGCGAAATCATCCACACTTGGAATGAACCAAATTGAGAACTTCATGATAATAACCGTAGCTAACAAACTAAAGAATCCAATATACACAGCTTTCTTAGCATCTTTAATACCGTACTTTTCACCAAGTGCATCAGTTACTAAAAAAAGTGTACCATACATAATATTGCCAAGTGTAGCCACTAAATGAAGTCCAAAGAAATTAAAATCAATTGTTTTTGTAACTTGAATGTTGGCTAGTATTGTACCAAGTGCAATCCATGCAAATAATCCCGTTTTACCAAATAATTTATATGATAAAGTAATTAATGCAAAGTTTACAAGGGCAAATAAAATCCATAGTATTTCATTACTCATAGTATTTCCTCCTAGTTTTGATATCGCAGGATGGTTACGAACTGCGTATGTTTATAAGCACATTAAATATATATTAATTATCAAATTTTGTCAATTAAATGATTGTTATTTGAAATAAAGGGTATGTATTTTATATTTTCACATTATTTTCTTATATAATTGTTTTTTTTATTATATAATGGAAAAGGCAAGAGAATGCAGGTGAGACAAGATGATGAATAGAGTTGGAATTGATATAGGTAGTACAACAATAAAAGCTGTCGTAATTAACGAATCTAATGAGATATTATTTAAAAAATATCTACGACACAAAAGCAGTATAAATACATCTTTAACAAACTTATTAAAAGATATTGATGATACTTTTAATAATCAAGAGATGTTTTTTAACTTTACTGGTAGTGCTAGTATGTTTTTAGCAGAGGGCATAAAAAGACAATTCACACAAGAAGTGATTAGTGCAACTGAAGCCTTAACATATGATGGTGAAAAATTCGATGTATGTATAGAACTAGGCGGAGAAGATGCTAAAATCATCTTTTTTGATGGAAATAATGTTGAACAACGTATGAACGGAACTTGCGCTGGTGGAACTGGTGCTTTTATAGATCAAATGGCTACATTGCTAGATGTGGATAGTGCTGAGGTTAATGAGCTTGCTAAAAACTATGAAAAAATATATCCAATTGCTTCAAGATGTGGGGTTTTTGCAAAAAGTGATATACAACCACTTTTAAATCAAGGAGCAAGACATGAGGATATAGCAATAAGTATTTACCAGGCAATAGTAAACCAGACTATTGCGGGACTTTCTCAAGGAAGAAAAATAAAAGGAAGAGTAGCATTTTTAGGTGGACCTCTTACTTTTGCAAGTGAACTAAGAAAAAGGTTTATAGAATTTCTGAAACTAGAAGATGTTTTTGTTCCAAAAGACGGAGAAGTTTTTGTTGCCTTTGGGGCAGCCCTTTTAGCTAATGAAACATCTTCAACAATAGAAGAACTTATGTCTTCTGTTGATAAATATGAAAAAATTGATAGAAGAAACACAAAGAAAACTCTAAAACCTCTTTTTGAAAATGATGAAGATTATCAATCATTTACAAAAAGACATGATTTAGCTAGAGTTGAAGAAATAGATATTGCATCCTATAGTGGAGATGCCTATTTAGGAATTGACGCTGGTAGCACAACAACAAAACTTGTTTTATTAAGTGAACATAATGATATATTATATAGCTTTTATTCCCATAACAAAGGTAATCCTGTTG
>CAYYOU010000063.1:0-5064 GCA_964473425.1 uncultured Candidatus Izemoplasmatales bacterium
TTAATAACTAACAAAGTTAGAGAGGAAGAATAAACATGGATTTTAAAATGAACAAAGTAAAAGTAGGTATGGTAGTTGAAGGAACAGTCTTTAAAGTAACAGATGAATCAGTATATTTAGATATTCAAGCTTTTACAGAAGGAGTAATTCATAAAAAAGCATTTTCACTTGAACCAATCGAATCATGTAAAGAGATTTGTAAAGAAGGAGACGTTCTTAAAGCCAAAATAAATCGTATTGACTTTGATGACCAACAAATCTTAATGTCAAGACTTGATATTTTAAGAAACGAAAAAAGAGATAAATACGGTGATTTAGCCGGTAAAAATAGTCGTTTAAAAGCAAAAGTTGTTAAGGTAACTAGAGGTGGACTCATCCTTAAAAATGATGGTGTAGAGATGTTTATGCCTTTATCTCAAATGGCAATAGAAAATGTTAATGCTGAAGATTTAATGGGACAAACACTTGAATGTAAAGTTATCGAAATGGATAATAGAAAAATTGTTGTTTCAAGAAAAAAAGTATTACAAGAAGATTTACGTGCAAACAAACAAGCTGAATTTGATGAACTTAAAGTTGGACAAGTACTAGAAGGAAAAATTACTAATGTCACTAATTTTGGAGCATTTGTTTCAGTCGGATATAATGAAGGACTTGTGCATATTTCACAAATCTCTCATCACCAAGTAGCTAAGGTTGAAGATGTTTTAACTGAAGGTGAAACTGTTAAAGTTGAAATTATTAATTTAGAGAAAAAACGTATTGGATTAAGTATCAAGAAATTACTTGAAACTCCTTGGAAAATATATTCACAAGAACATAAAGTTGGAGATAAAGTAGTTGGGAAAGTAGTTCGTAAAATGGCAAAAGGTATGCTTGTAGAGGTAGAACGTGATGTTATAGGACTAATTAGTAGTAGAGATTATTCTTGGGATCCAAAAACTAATCTAGCTGGCGAAGTTGAAGTTGGAAGTACGTTAGAACTTCAAATTGTTAGTTTGGATGTTGATGCACGAAAAATGGGATTATCAAAAAAACATTTATCATATAATCCATGGAACGATGTAACCGTTAAAGTAGGAGACGAAGTTTCAGGTACTGTTGAAGAACTTCAATCACGTGGTGCAATAGTGAAAATTCAAGGTGTAAAAGCATTTTTACCAATTGGTGAGATAAGTTCAGATAGAGTAAATCAAGTTAGTGACATCTTGAAATTTGAAGAAGTAGTAAGAGTTGTTGTTTTAGAAGTAGATAAACAAATGTGGAAATTGTCTGTTAGTATTAAACAACTTCACGAGCAAAAACAACAAAAAGAATTCGCAGAATACTTAAAAACTGAAGAAAAAGCAGAAGCAACTACTTTAGGAGATCTTTTCGGAGACAAACTTAAAGAATTTAAATAAAAAAAGGATTTTGGTATTATGTTACCTACAGTCGCAATTGTTGGAAGACCAAATGTTGGGAAATCAACACTATTTAACAGAATTATTGGTAGCCGTTTCGCTATAACAGATGATGAACCTGGAATTACTAGGGACCGTCTTTATAGCAAAGGTGAATGGTTAACAAGACAATTTAATCTAATTGATACTGGAGGCATCGACTTTGAAGATGCCCCTTTTATTCATGAAATAAAGAGCCAAACAGAAATAGCTATTGAAGAAGCAGATTTAATCATCATAGTTTGCGATATTAGAACAGGTGTAACGGAAGAAGATATGTATGTTGCAAAAATGTTATATAAAGCTAAAAAACCTGTTGTTGTAGCATTGAATAAAGCAGATGATATTGTTTTAACTGACACGATGTATGAGTTTTATTCACTTGGTCTAGGAGATCCGATTCCTGTAAGTAGTAAACATGGAGTAGGAATGGGAGATTTACTTGACAGAGTAATTCATGATTTACCATTTATTGAAGACGTAGTTTATGCTGAAGATAGAATAAAACTATGTTTAATTGGGAGACCAAATGTTGGTAAATCATCTTTAACAAATGCACTATTAGGAGAAAAAAGAGTAATAGTCTCTGAAATAGCAGGAACAACTAGAGACTCAATTGATAGTTTGTTTAGCTACAGTGATCAAGATTATGTAGTAATTGATACTGCTGGACTAAGAAAAAGAGGAAAAGTATACGAAAACGCAGAAAAATATAGTGTTTTAAGAGCATTAAGCTCTATCGATAGAGCAGATATTTGTTTGATTTTAATTGATGCTGAAACTGGAATAAGAGAACAAGATAAGAAAATCGCAGGATATGCAGTTGATGCTGGAAAAGGTATCGTAATTGTTGTGAATAAATGGGACACTGTTGAAAAAGACACAAAAACAATGAATAGATGGGAAAAAGAAATAAAATCTCATTTCCAATTTATAACATTCGCACCAATCATTTTCTTATCAGCATTAACTAAACAAAGAGTAAATACTCTATTTCCACACATTAAAATTGTCTTTGAAAATTATAGTAGAAGAGTTCAAACAAGTGTTTTAAATGATGTAGTTGTTGACGCAATGTATGTTAGTCCTCCAAAAAAACACAATGGACAAGTTTTAAAAGTCTACTATGCTACTCAAGTAACTAGTAAACCACCGACTTTTATTTTATTTGTTAATGATGAAAGTGTTATGCATTTTAGCTACGGTAGGTATCTTACAAACCGGTTACGTGATTCGTTTAATTTTGAGGG
The DNA here is from genome assembly GCA_964473425.1 of uncultured Candidatus Izemoplasmatales bacterium. Lineage (GTDB taxonomy): Bacteria > Bacillota_I > Bacilli_A > Izemoplasmatales > Izemoplasmataceae > JAFGXW01. Next base: position 2,693 of record CAYYOU010000063.1, read on the forward strand.
GACACCAATTAAAATTATATTAAGAAAGCGTGATTAAGATGAAGATAACTGTAATTGGAGGAGGATCTTGGGGGCTCGCATTGTCAAAAGTTTTAAGTGACAATAATCATGAAGTATTAGTTTATGATGTGAATGAGAGAATTGTAAACAAAATAAACGATCTTCATATTTGTCTTCAATTAGATGAAAATATACCTGAAAATATTATTGCTACAAATAATTTATTTGAAGCAATCAATTTTTCTGATATTATCTTGTTTGCTGTTCCAACAAAAGTTCTAAGATTTGCAATTACAGAAACCTTAAAACATTTAAAATCATCTAAACTATTTATTAATGCCGCAAAAGGTATAGAACCTGAAACATTCTTAAGAATTTCTGAAATTTTTACTGAAATGATACCAGAGAAATATATGAGAGGATTCGTATCATTATCTGGTCCGAGTCATGCCGAAGAAGTTATCAAAGGATTAACAACGGTCATTACTGCATCAAGTGAAAAAACAGAGAATGCAGAATTCGTTCAAGACTTATTTCACAACACGGAATATTTCCGTGTTTACACATCTACTGATCTTAAAGGAGCAGAGATGGGTGGAGCATTAAAAAATATATTTGCACTAGCATCAGGACTTATAGCAGGTAAAGGACTTGGGGATAATGCACGGGCTGCATTAATCACAAGAGGACTTGTAGAAATGGAAAAATTCTATGAAATTTATGGTGCAGACACAAAAAGTTTGATGGGATTGACGGGAATTGGCGATTTAATCGTTACTTGTACCAGTCCACATTCTCGTAACTTTCAAGCAGGGTACAAAATAGGTCATGGAAAGGATTTAGAAGAAACTCTAAATTCAATGACCATGGTTGTTGAAGGGATTAGAACGTGTGAAGCAGCTTATAAATTCGCACAAGAAAAAAACCTTGATATGCCTATAATTAGCGCTATATACGAGGTTTTGTTCAATAGAATGGATCCGGATGTTGCTGTTAAAATGCTTTTAGGAAGAAGCTCCAAAGCTGAATAAGAATTATCTATATATGAATATTCATTCATCTGGAAGACCGTTTGTTTAGCTATATAGCCAACTGAAGATATTGACCACAAATTTTATAAATTTGTGGTTTTTGATTGCAAAACAGGCGAAAAGTCTTGCAATAAAGCCGAGAACTTGCTATAATATAATTAGTAAAAATTAAAAGGAGGTAATGAGATGAATAAAACTGAATTAATTTCAAGAATTGCAGAAGTATCAGGATTAACAAAAAAAGATTCTGAAATGGCATTAAATTCTACTTTAGCTTCAATTCAAGAATCTTTAGTTGCAGGGGAAAAAGTTGTACTTACTGGTTTCGGAACTTTTGAAGTAAGAGATCGTAAAGCAAGAGTGGGTCATAACCCAAGAACTAACGAGAAAATTAATATTCCTGCACAAAAATCACCTGCTTTCAAAGCTGGTAAAGTTTTAAAAGACGCAGTTAGATAATATTTAAAAGTAATTTAAAGAAATACTACATTAAATGTAGTATTTTTTTTACTTTTATGGTATTTTTTTTATGTATGATAAGGAGGTGATTGCGATTAATCTAGATAAATATTTACAATTTGGGAATGGAATAAGTAGCTCTATTTTTATTGCCGTTTTACAAAATGATACAAAGTATATTGTTAAATATTATGAATCAGGGAGTGACATGTTCATCGCTGATGAGAGAAAGCAAACACTACTCCATTTAGCAGCGAGAAATAAAGCATATCACTCGATGGAGTTATTGCTTCTGATAGGATTGGATCCAAATATTGGAGATAAGTATAACGAGACTCCCTTACATATATCAGCATTTATGGGATCAGCCGATTTAGTGAAATTACTTCTAGATAATTCTGGTGATCCAAATCACACAAATGATTCTATGCAGACTCCTTTACATAAAGCAGCATTTAAAGGAAGTGTAGAAGTTGTAAAGTTATTACTCGATTATCACGCCAGTATTTACGCTGTAGACGAGAATCACACTTCTATGGTTCAATACGCAATTAGAAGTAAAAAGATTAAGGCGGTTAAATTTCTTATCGAAAACAGAGCAATCCTTAACTCCCTTGATATAAAAAAACAATCAGTTCATCATTATGCTGCATTATATTCAACTATTGAAATTGCAATGTATTTAATTGAACTAGGAGTAAACCCATATTCAAAAACTAACTTTAGATATACTCCACTGCATTTTGCAGTAGATTTACCTCATACTGATATGGTTAAATTGTTCTTAAAACATGGGTTAACAAGTTATGATAAAAACAAGTTTGGACAATCACCATATGATAGAGCTATTCTAAAAAACAGTTATGAATCAATAGAGATATT
>CAYYOU010000063.1:5074-6826 GCA_964473425.1 uncultured Candidatus Izemoplasmatales bacterium
TAGATTAAAAAATGATAAAGATTATCAAGCTGAACTTGGAAAGACACCTTTAACATTAAGTATCGTTATGAATGAATTTGACAAAGCAGATTGTTTAATCCCAATATCAGATGTTGATGAAAAAGATATCTTCGGTAATACTGCATTATTCTATGCAATCATGAACAGAGAACCATATTTGGTTGAAAGATTACTTCATCAAAATGCATCTATTTGTAATATAGATAGATGGAATAAAAATGCTATCTACTTTGCTACAATAGTTGGGAATATTGAAATTATCAAACACTTGCAAAATGAGGAAATTGATTATACTGAGAAGTATGATGGATATTCAGTCTTAGAAATAGCAATGTATAATCATGATTTAGAAGTATATAATGTACTAAAAAAAGGTTCACTCATTTAATATAAGTGAACCTTTTTGTTTTTTACATAAATAATAGTAGGGTAGCAAATAAATTCATCATGAAATGAACAAGGATTGCAGCCAATATATTTTTGTCTGATGCTAAGTATATAACGCCTAAAGTAACTCCTAAAAACCCATAATAAATCATTTGAATATAATCTCCGGATGTTACATGTATAAACCCAAATAATGCCCCACTTACTAAAACTGAAAATGTAGCAATTAGAATTTTGTTTCTCTTATATCTTTTTGAACCGTCATCAGTTCCTATTTTAAAATTAACTAAATCTATAATTGCTTTCCTAAAGACAAATTCTTCAACTAGAGGAGCAAAAATAACTGCGAAAATGAACAGTGATACTTTATCAAACATAGAACCGTTCAGCAATTGGATTAACTGTTCTTGATTTTCAGATGTTTCAGTAATTCCTAGTAAAGTTAGTATTATATTACTGATAATACTCATAGCATACATAGCTAAAATACCGATTGTAATAACTGTTATTACTTGTTTCTTGTTATCTAAAAAATGCTTTATTTGGCTCTTGAAATAATTTCTAAAAATATAAATGAACAATATGAATAAACTACCATATAGTACTAAGTTAGATATAGTACTAAAAGTAATAAACAATTCATCATCATCCCATATTTCTGGGAATGATACTATTATAGTTGCTTGAACTATTGTCATTAAAAGCAATGCTCCACCATATATAAATAAGATAATAAAGTTGTTGCGATTTTTTTGCATATTATCACTCCTAATGACAATTATAACACAATGTAGTATAATTGTTGTGGGTAAAAACCTAATAATTATTTGACATTATGAGTTTATGTTGGTATTATATAAAAAGCCAAGAAAACAATTATAAAAATGGTTAAAAATCTATTGAAATAAAGGTGATTATTATGGCGAAAAAATCATTTGCAGTTATTGGAATGGGACGCTTTGGACAAAGCGTTGTTGAAGAGTTAATTAAAAAAGATGTTGATGTACTGGTAATAGATAAAGATCCAGATGTTATTGCAAAAATGAGTAAAATTGCTACACATGCAGTTACATTGGATACTACTGATGCAGTTGCATTAAAAGAAGTAGGTATCTCAAGTATTGATCATGTAGTTGTTGCAATTGGCGAAGAAATTCAAAGCAGCATCTTAACTACTTTAATCTTAAAAGATTTAGGTGTTAAGACAGTAACAGTGAAAGTACAAAATGCAGATCATGCAAAAGTAGTGCAAAAGCTGGGTGCAGATGAGATTATTCAACCTGAACAACAATCAGGTAAAAGATTAGCTAGTAAAATTGTATCTGATAATGTACTAGACTATAT
>CAYYOU010000064.1:0-6736 GCA_964473425.1 uncultured Candidatus Izemoplasmatales bacterium
AATTGGGAGTTTAAAAAGATATGAGACACTTTTTAACAATGAACCTAGGTTAACAAAATAACTTGACAAGTTAGAATTTCCTATTAAATTAAAAAAAGCAACCTAAGTTGCTTTGATTACATGTGGTGCGGGTAACAGGAATTGAACCTGCACTCCGAAGAACTAGATCCTAAGTCTAGCGCGTCTGCCAGTTCCGCCATACCCGCACAATAATAATGGCTGGGCTAGATAGAGTCGAACTATCGATCCCGGAGTCAAAGTCCGGTGCCTTAACCACTTGGCCATAGCCCAATAATGGGGCGACTGATGGGGATCGAACCCACGCGTGCCGGCGCCACAAGCCGGTGTGTTAACCACTTCACCACAATCGCCATCTAATCTCTATATATAAAAGAGACTACATACATTTTAGACAATTGTCCAATAATTGTCAAGCAATATTTAAGTTTAATTTAATCAATATAAGCAGTAAATTTTAAAATAAGATAATAATCGAAATAAATACTTTCATCTTGAATTAATTTCAATTTCTAGTATAATAAATTGTTATGAAGGCGGGGTTACATATGAAAAGAAGATTTATAAATTCACTATTATTATTTGCATTTATTTTTACTTCAATTATTTACTTAGAAATTTTATTTAAAATTAGAGTATTAACAATAAATTTTGATCTTAACTTATTAAGAGCATTAATTTTCTCTTTGTCGTATTCTTTATTAATGATGTTTTTCACTATGTTTTTTAAAGAAAAAGCAGTTAAAAGAATTATGTTTGCATTAACAGTAATTATCACTTTACTATATGTTAATCAAGAGATTTACAGTTCATTTGTTGAAGGTTTTTATTCTGTTACTGTTGCTGGAGACTTCACTTTAGGATTATCTTTCCTAAATGACTATATTCTCTCGTTTAGATTTGGACACTTATTTTATATTTTGCCTACACTATCTTTATACTTATTAACGAAATTTAAATTTCTAAGTTTCAATATAGAGTATTGCACTCTCAAACAACCTTTAGTTGTTTTAATGCTTGGTTTCTTAACATTCTTTATTTCTTTACAAACAATTGATGAATCTGTTGAAGAATCAAATAGTACTGTTACTTATTCTGAAATGGACCTATATACATACATGTATAATTCACAAGATGCTTTAAAAAAGTTTGGTTTATTAACCTACACCCAAAGAGATTTCTTTAGTCTTTTTAGAAACGACCCACTAAGTGAACTTGAGTATGAAGTTTTACTTGATGATTATTTTGAAAACAAACAACCCCATTTGACAAACTCATATTCAAATCTTTTCAGTAATAAAAATCTAATTTTAATTATGGCTGAAAGTTTAGACACATTCGCAATTAACGAGGAGTTAACTCCTACGCTGTATCGTCTAAAAAATGAAAATGCTTATTTTGAAAACTTCTATTCTCCTCTTTATTATAGGAGTACAGCTGATTCTGAATTTTTAACACAAACCTCTCTTTACCCTGATAATAATGTAACTTTGAGTATGGATGCATATATGGATAATACTTTTAAATATACTCTTCCAAAGATGTTTTCTGAAAAAGGATATGATACTTACTCTTTCCATGATTATATCGATTACTTCTATCCAAGAGCACAATTTCATACAAAAGCTTTAGGATATGATGCCTACTATGGTGCATATGAATTAGATTTAGTAGACGAACCATATGATGGAGGTTTAATCTTTGATCATCAGTGGGAAAGTGATTTAGAAATGATGGAAAAAGCTTTGCCATACTTCATCGAGACTGATAATTTCTTTGCTAATTTCGTTACTGTATCAGGACATTTTAGATATGATGAAGACCATCCTATTGCTCAAAAGAATGCTGATATCGTTGAAGAATACGAAATAACAAATGATATTGATCTTCCAAAAGACATATTTTATTATTTAGCTGCAAATATTGAACTTGATAAAGCATTAGAATATCTATTTGATGAACTTGATAGAACAAATCATCTCCAAGATACTGTAGTAATGATTTATGGTGATCACTATGCATATGGAATTGATCGAGATACAATTTGGGAATATGATGACATGAAGGATGATGGATCTGATATGGATATTCATAATGTACCAATGATCGTTTACTCATCTTCTACACTCCTTTCAGGAACTATGGATAACTACATGTCAACAATAGACATTATGCCTACTATTTCAAATTTATTCGATCTAAACTTTGATTACACAAAAGTCTTTGGAATTGATGCTTTAGAAAACGAAAATCATACTGTAAGATTCGCTGATATGAGTTTTTCTAGTGAACACTTTAGTTATGACTCTTTATCAGAACGATATTTTGTTGAAGAGGGCTATGTAATAGAAGAAGAAGATTTACTTGGAATCTATCACAAAATTGTAAATGATTACATGTATAACTTACTTGTATTGCAATATGATTACTTTAAAGAAGATGAAATTAGCACCGAATAAAAAAATAAAGCATTTAGCCGAAATTAGCTAAATGCTTTTAATTTACAGTTATAAGCTTTGTTTTTTTGAATACCTATTCCCAAAATAATATATAATAAAAAATGATACAAGTAACACGCCTTCAAAAACAAATAAATGCCAAGGGAATGCTCCAAAAACACTTTCAACTTCTGGTGGTGGTCCCATTGTAAACATATAGTTCGCCTCAGGATAGAACTTTGTAGCGCGCAATAGTGCGTTTATTCCAAGCATAGAGAATCCTAATATATTTGTTATTATCACAACGCTAATTAACCTTCTTAGATTAATCTTATATTTATAGTTAGTTAAATAGTAAATAGGCACATATATTATTGCTGAATGTGCGATTATGAATTGGTAGAAACGAAATCTATCATATCCCCCATTTCCAAACTCAGGAATAGCAAAAGAAACAACTCCGCCTATTATCCCCGTGAAGAAGACAAAAATAAATATTTTCTCATTATTAGTTATTAACAACACAATTGTTAATAAGAAGCTAATTGAACACAAATGGAATGGTAAGAATATCTCTCCAGCCCTGATTTCAAAAACAGCTAGTAATACTTCATTAATCAATAGAAATGCAGCTAGTGAGTATCTAATTTGTTTTTCATATTTAGAATTAAATACTTTGTTTTTTAGAAGGAAGAATAAAACCATTACTCCTATAAAAATTATTGTCATTACTAAATGCATTGATGTGAACATATCAAACCTTAAATTAGGACTTGGTTCAAATTTGAAAAAATCCATATTAGTTCTCCTCTTTGTTCAATAAAGAATTATATATTCGTAGAACATTTAGAGCGTAATTTTCTGCACTAAATTTATCTATATTGGCATTGTTAGAATTTTTTTTAATTTTATTAAACAATTCCATATTATTATATAGCTTATTAAATAAAGGAACAAAGTCTAAATCATCAGTAAATGAGTATCCATTTACTCCAGGATTTATGACTCCTTCTAAGTTATCATCATATTTAACAAGTAAAGGCACCCCTGAAGCAAGTGATTCAATATAGGTTAGCCCTTGTGTTTCGGTAACGCTAAAATTAATAAATAAATCTGAAATCAAGTAATATAGACTAACATCAGCTGGGGGAACCATGCCTGTACACTTAACTAAATGGCTTATTCCAAGTTCGCTTGCTAAATCTTTGAAATGATTTAAGTCAGGTCCACCACCAACAAGTAATAATTTAACATTATTATTAGTCTCAGTAATTTTTTTAAATTTCTTGATGAGAGTCTCAACGCTTTTTTCTCTAGACATTCTTCCAAGAAATAATAAAACAAATTCGTCCTCTTTTATTGAACAGCTTTTTCTTAATTCTTCAATATATTCTGCTTTATAATTCCCTCTTCTAAATCTATCCAAATAGATTCCTGAAGGAATTACATGTGAAGCTTTTGTATATCCATAACCAACAAATGCATTTTTCACTTTGTTTGTTGGAAATATAACTTCATCAGCGGAATCAGCAAAACTTTTACTATACATCTTTGATAAGAAAATCAAAGGTGATTTAAACACTTTTGTAATAAAGTGAATATAGTCTTCATACATAGTGTGATAAGTATGTACTACAGGAATATTAAATCTTTTTGCAGCTTTTCTTCCGAGTCTGCCCATAGAAAACTCAGTATGACAGTGAATAATATCTAAATTCAATTTACCTATCTCTTCTATTTTTTTATTTGTAACCTTGCCTATTCTAAAATCTCTCATTCCTTTCATAGGTAATCTCTTACCTTCAAAACGAACAACATTTTCTGAATAAGTTGCAAGTTCATGTCCATTACAGATAATTATTACATCATGTCCTAATTTTATTAGTTCTTTAGTTAGTGTATCTATTGATATTGTTACACCACTAATAATAGGATAATATGCATCGCTAAACATCCCTATTCTCATAATTGCACCTTCTTAGTAGAAAAATTTGTGTTCCTAAACATAATATAATACAGAAAGAAAAACATACCCGCAACTAAATAATGTACAGTTGCGAAAACATAACTAGATGCTCCGGGGAACAATACACCAAATATAGACTGATCTAAAAGATAAAAATAATCAGATCCAAAGTAGTTGTTAATTGGTATGAATGAATATAATATTACTGCCATAACACCAGTAATAATAACTAGATCTCTTTTACTAGGACGATACCCTTCATATACAACTAAGAAAAAAGGAATCATCGTTAATAAGAAATGATCTACATAAAAAGTTTCACTTAGATTGGCAACATTTTCAATTGGTCCATTTGGATAAAGTATCCCAGCTATACCAAGTGCTCCCCAATAAAATAAAAATGATTTTAAATATTTGCTTTTTGTTAACGTATAGGCCAGTAATACTACTGCAGATATTCTACACATATAAAAAGGCAAATGTTCTAGAGGATCAAACCCGTCTTTAAACAATACACCTAAATATCTTGCTAGTTGTGTCCAAATTAATAAGATTGAAGCAACCAAATATATCTTTTTTTTGTGTTTTGTTATAAAGTCTCTATATGTAAAAATTGCATAAACAGTAAACACAGAAAGAAAAAGGAAAAAAAGATATATAACGTGTGGATTTAGAAAATCAAAGTATAGCATTTACTTCACCTCAGACTCATTATTCCAAGTTAAATTATAACATATTAAGATAAAAAGTAATAATTTTTAATATTTAAATCAATTAAGATATCAACCTTGTTTTTCAAATCTTCTTTTTCAAAATATGAGTTTTCTAGCGGGATCCATTCATTGATCCATTTTTGTAACATTACTTCGCCATTTCTAGCCAAAATACGGTTCTTTTGGAGTTCTTCATCTATCTCTAAAAAAACCGATGAAGTATAATAAGGAAATAAGTTCTCACGGAGTGAATAAGCACCTTCTACAATGATTACTTGGTTGTTCTTTTGCTCATTCCTTTTTTCTAATTGATTTGTCTTACAATTAAAGTGATTAGAAGTAATATAATCTGAATTAAGATGTTTCATTATCTCTTTTTCTAATCTAAGGTAATCAACATTTCCTCCACTTTCACATAACCTATCTTTAGTCTTCATCTCAGGAGGTAAAAAATAATCATCCACATGAAAAAGAAGTGCATTATATTTATCTCTCAACATATTACCCAAAGTAGATTTTCCCGATGCACTTGGCCCATCAATTCCAACTACTACTTTTTTGTTTAAATTTATTTGCTTCTCAATTTCTTCAAATATCTTCATTTTTATCACCTACAATTATTTTACCACAAAAGTAATTTTATTTAGTAATGTCTTGTTCAAATCACAATTGCTTAAATAAAAATCACTTCGACTGAAGTGACTTTTTTATTATTCCGCAAACCAGCTTAATCCATATCCTTTATATCCAACATGGATACTAAATACTGGACCTAAATAACTTGTAAAAGTTATTTTAGCATCTGGAAATTCACTTGAAATGACTTCTCTTAGTTTTTCTGCACTTTCAAGTGAATGTGTATTTGTTATTCTAAAAGTTAATTTTTTAAAATCTCCAATATCTTCTCTAATGTTTTTCAATAGATAATTATGAACTTTAGCGTAAGTTCTCTCTTTATTCACAAGTTCTAATTTTCCTTTGACTATTTTAATAATTGGTTTTACCTTTAAAACAGTTCCAAGAGCCGCTGAAGCCACAGATAATCTTCCACCTCTTGCTAATGAAAATAGATTTTCAGCAGTAAACATTTGATTTGATGTTTTCAAGATTCTATCTAATCTTTCAATAATTTCTTCAGCAGTTTTATCTGCTTGAATCATATCAATTAATTCTATAGCAATCATTTCGCTTCCAAATGCTGCAAGTTGAGTATCAAATATATATACTTTTGAAGGATCATCTAGCATGTTTCTAGCAAGCTCTGCTGATTGATATGTTCCACTAATGTTACTTGATAATAAAACAACAAAAACTTTTTCATATCCTTGTTTTAATTTGTCTTCATATAAGTCTAAAAATTCTCCTGGAGATGGTTGGCTTGTTGTGAATTTTACTCCTTTTGCTTGCTTAGCAAAAATGAATTCATTATCTACATCAACTTCTCTATGAGATGTTGTTGATTCAACAACATTCAATGATGCAATTCCAATATTATTGTCAGTTCTCTCTTTTTCTGTTAAATAAACTGTACTATCCGTTACAATTCCATATTTTTTCATATATTCATCTCCTTTTTATTCTCCACACCATGAAAGCCCATA
>CAYYOU010000065.1:0-6723 GCA_964473425.1 uncultured Candidatus Izemoplasmatales bacterium
TTTTATTTTCTCTTTTACTTCCTTTTTGGTCTTGGCCATATGGCCAGGATACCATTGAATTTGTTTCATAATACCGCTCCTAATCTTGGTTGTTTCTTAGAAAGTTATCAAACTTAAGCACTACAGTTCCATAAATTCTTTCTTCATCGACAAATCCAAGTATGCTACTTCTGGAATCTAGCGAATGTTCTCTATTGTCACCTAGAACAAAATATGAATTAATTGGCACATCAAACTGACATATTTCTGCTGAGTAATTAGTGCAATATGTATTTACTAATATTGACCCAAATTCATTTTCTAAAAACTCTTGTTCGATAATTAGACCATTTACTGTGATTTCATTATTTGTTATTACTACCGTTTCTCCAGGTAGTCCGATCAGTCTCTTTATGTAATATTCATCATTATCTGTTCTTAAAACTATTACATCAAATCGTTCATAGTTACTTGTCATGTGCCACATTAGAACATCTTGTCCTTCAGAGTAGTTAGGTTCCATGCTAGCACCTATTACGGTAGCTGGAGATATAATAAATGCATTACTAATTGATATGAATACAACAAATATTGGAATCACACTTAATAGGTCAAATACATTCAATATCTTCTTATGTTCATTGTTAATTCTAAGTTCATCTATTCTGTCTTTTGTCTTCCAAAGATACAAGATATTACCTAATGAGAAAATAGTCACAATAAATAAAAGTATTACAAATATTGGAGATGCCATCGCAACATCAAAAGGCAAATATTTACCTGATAGTCTTGTTAATGAAAGCAATGCCAAGCATATGAAAACAATTGATATTTTCCTTATCAATTTTTTTCTATACTTTAAGGTGGAAATAGAATAATCAATTTCTTCTATTTCATTTTCTGTCTCTAAATTTTCCATTGTCATTTGATTCACCTAATTCTCGTCTAGCACTTCTTCAAGTTCAACAGAGTTAACTAGTACATTTCTAGCTTTAGAACCCACGTTATCTGATACAATTCCTATATCAGATAAAGATTCTACTATCTTTTGAGCTCTATTGAATCCAATCTTGAATTCTTTGCTTATCTTATTAATAGACGCTTCGCCCACATCAACTACATATTTTGCTACATCATGAAGTAAATCATCAGTCCCAGATGAACTTGCAGTCTTCTTGATTAACTTTTCTTGACTGAAGAAATACTCTTTTGATCTTTGTCTTTTAATAAATTCATTTACATTACGAATTTCAACGTCTGATAAATAAGCCCCTTGAACACGTCGTTGAGGTTGCCCAGCTTCAGCAAAAAGCATATCTCCTCTTCCCAACAATTTATCTGCACCAACACTATCAATTATAGTCATAGAATCAACATAACTTGACACCATAAAAGCCAATCTAGTTGGGATATTTGATTTAATCGTACCTTTTATTACATCAGTTGAAGGTCTTTGAGTTGCGATGATTAAATGAATTCCACAAGCTCTAGCTTTTTGTGTTAATCTCATTATTGCTTCTTCAACAGTTCTTGAGGCAATTACCATTAAATCCGCTAATTCATCTACAACAATAACAATGTATGGCATTATCGAGAAATTACCTTCTTTGTTTGCCTTTTCATTATAGGAAGAAATGTCTTTTACGATTTCTTTGGAGAACAACTTGAATCTATTATCCATTTCTTCTACTGCCCAATTCAATCCAGCTGTTGCAATCTTTGCATCGGTAATAACTGGAGTAATTAAATGTGGTAATTCATTATAGGCTGATAATTCAACCATTTTAGGATCAATTAAAACTAATTTTAACTCATCAGGTGAATATTTAAATAATAAACTCATTAGTATTGTATTAATACATACTGATTTTCCACTTCCTGTTGCACCAGCTACAAGCCCGTGTGGCATTTTTGAAATAGAAGCATAAACTCCAAGTCCATCAATATCCAACCCAAGAGCTACTGTTAATGGATCTTTTGCATTTAAGAACTCTTCTTGATTTACGATATCTATAAAGTGTACAATTTCTGCGACTTCATTTGGAACTTCAATTCCCAGTGTGCTTTTCCCGGGAATAGGAGCTTCAATTCTAATCTCTTTTGCTGCAAGTGCCATTTTAATATTATCAGAAATACTTGTCACTTTTCTTACATTAACTCCACTATCTAAGATAATTTCATATCTAGTAACTGTAGGGCCTTTAGTATGTGTGTAAACACTAGCTCCTACACCGAATTCTTCAAAAGTAATATTGAGTATATCAATTTGTTTTTGAATCCATTCTGGGTTTTCCTCAGTCTTTTTAAGTGGTTTAGATAACAAAGAAAAAGGAGGTAATTTATATTCTTTTTTATATCTATTTACTGAAGCAGGTTTTTCCTTTATTAAAGGCTCTTCTTCCTTTGCAGGTTCTTCTTTTACAAGTTCTTCCTTTTTTGCGGGTTCCTCTTTTTTATCGAAAAAATCATTAATATTAGTCTTTGACAAATCCAAAGTACTTGTGTATTTTTCTAAGATTTCATCACTCTTCACTACATTAGTAGATTTCTCAAAATCATCATAAGAACTAAATTCAGGATTTTTTACTTTTCTTCCTTGTTTTTCTAAAGCTTCATTTAAATTGTTTCCGCTTACTAAATCAAACTCTGGATATTCTGATCCATATTTTCTTTTGAAGTCTTCTTTGGTCATTCTTGGTTTTATTCTAAAAGAATCATATTGTCTATCAGTATCTCCTGTTCTCTTATGCGGATTAGGGATTACAATCTCATCTCTAACTTTTCTTCCGAAAATAGGTGAAACAAATTTGTTTTTTTGGTAATTGTATTTTACGCTTATTTTATCTATTTGAGGTATGACAAAAGGAACTGTATCAGCAGTTCTTTCTTTAACAGCTTCAAGTCTTTTCTTTCTAAATATCACTGTAACCACCCCTTTTATTTGTTTATTGATTCAAAAATGTATTCCTTTACTTCGTTATATGTTTTTCTTTGTTTGTTTACTAAACGACTTATTTCAGTATTGTTTTCATAAATTAGAAAACTTGGTACGCCATATATGTTTAGATGTTTTGCTAAATCCAGATTAGCATTTTTATCTATTGAGTAGAACTCAATGCTTCCAAAATCTTTTTCAAGTTGTGGCATAAATCTTTTTGAAACAAAACAATCTGGGCACCATTTAGTGCTCCAGTAAAAAATAACTAGTTTATTCTGTTCAGTTATTTTATAAAATTCTTCCATATTTTTAATCTTGTTCATCGTCCTCAGTGACTCCTTCTTCTAGCATCTTATTTACTTCTTCGTCAACCATATTCAGTTCCATAGGAACATCAAATAATTTTTTAGAGTAAACTTTCACAGTTTCTTCCCCAACAATTCCAATTATAACAACACAAACTTTTTTTGTCATTACATCAACTGAAGTATTTATAACAAGTTTTCTAAACCAGTAAACTGGGTTTACAACATTGAGTGCTGCGCCACCATATTTAACTACTTTACCAACTTTATATTTTTTTGCAGCTTTAATTACTTTCGACTGCTCAATTGATTTCTTTTTATCAAACATCTGCATGATTTTTGTAACTCTTAAATTCATAGTGTTTTTTAAGATTGGCTTATCTAACATTTCACCAATTCTATTCGTAATATAATGGTTTAGATTTAAAAGCTCATGAATACTTAATTCCATCATTGGATATTTAGATTCCGGGAAGAAATATGTTGCAATTTCTTCAATCAACTCATAACTCATATCGAACGTTAGTTTTGCTATACTTGAGTTTCCAAGTTTCTTAGTACGTTTAAACAACTTCCTTTTTTCTAATATCATTAGTCTTAGTTGTTCTTCATCAACATCAATAGTTGGTCTCTTAATATCTTCAATATTGATGTTTTTTCCTCTTACCAATAATAGAATATAAATAGCACTAAAAGCAATGGCTCCAGTAGCCATTCCGAGGAAAAAATTTATGAACCCACCAAAAGAAATATCCCAGAACATGAGATCAACTCCTAACTTAATAAATATTATAACATATTTATCTTTTATATTGTGTAAATATTATGATTATGAGATAATATTAAAAGGTGATATTATGGAAAAATACTTGATAGCTCTTGATTTAGATGGAACTTTATTATACGACTGGGAAACATTAAAAAAAGAAACTCAAGACTACTTACTAAATCTTAAAAAAGAAGGTCACACTTTAGTTATAGCAACTGGAAGACCATTCAGAAGTTCTGAAATGTATCATAAAATGCTTGAGCTTGATACACCAATCATTAACTATAATGGTGGATTAGTTACATCAAGATTAGATGATAATTTCGAATGTTTTAGTCTGACTATTGAAAAAGAATATATACTAGATATTTTCGAGAAGAATAAGCAATATATAAAAAATGCTTTTGGTGAGATTGGTGACGATGTATTTCTTCTGCATGATACCAAAGAGATAAGACCTTTACTCCATTTGTTTAACGGAGCTAGGTTAACTGTTGGAGATTTCAAAGAAACTCTCCCAGGGAACACAAATGGGTTTATCATTATTGCAAATGAAGGACAAGGGCAGTTCATTGAAGACTTCGTTGAAAAAGAATATAAAGGGAAAGTACTGCATCGTAACTGGGGAAATGAGTATAGCTTTATAATTGAGTTATTCACTCCCGAAACTAGCAAAGGAAATGGGCTTGAATATGTAGCTAAATACCTTGGATTCGAACCAAAAAATATTATAGCGTTCGGTGATGGCCACAACGATATTGAAATGTTAGAATATGCAGGTCTAGGAATTGCCATGTCAAATGCACATTATAGCTTAAAAGCTATTGCTGATTTAGTTCTTGAAGACTCAAACAAAGAAAACGGAATTGAAAAGTTTTTGAATAAATTCTTAAAGAAATAATTTTATACTAAAAAAAATGTAAGTTCTAATTGAACTTACATTTTTTTTAGTATTTAAATCTGGATTTATTTTTACCTTTTCCTTTTTTCTGTTTCCTTGGTGTGTTTTTCAAAGCATTCATAGCATTCGCTGAATTCATTTTTGATGGATCCATAGATCCCATTTTTTTCATCATTTGAGTTTGTTGTTCCAATGATTGAATTAGTCTGTTAACATCACTTACACTTCTTCCAGCTCCTGTAGCTACTCTTCTTCTTCTAGAACTACTTCTAGATATCAATTTAGGATTTTTTCTTTCAGATTTAGTCATTGATTGAATCATTGCTTTTACATAGACTGTTTGCTTTTCATCAACATTTGCGCCTTTCATTGCTTTGCTCATTCCAGGCACAAGCTTCATAATACCTCCAAGAGATCCCATTCTTTTAATCATCTTTAATTGTTTTAGGAAATCATTATAATTGAATTTTCCGGACATCATTTTTTCCATCATGCCCATCATATCATCTTCATCTATATTCTCAGTTACTTTATCTACAAGTGTTAATACATCTCCCATACCAAGAATTCTTGATGCCATTCTTTCAGGATGAAATACTTCTAATTGATCTAGTTTTTCTCCCATTCCCATAAATTTAATCGGTATATTCGTTACTTGTCTTAAACTTAGTGCAGCTCCACCTCTAGTATCACCATCTAATTTTGTTAAGATTGCACCACTAACATTAAGTTGCTCATGGAAGCTTGATGCTACATTCACAGCGTCTTGTCCAGTCATTGCATCTAAGTTTAACAAAATTTCTTCTGGCTTAAGTATTTCTTTAATGTCGATAAGTTCTTGCATCATCGCTTCATCAATATGTAATCTACCTGCAGTATCTGCAATAAGTAGATTATTCCCATTTGTTACTGCGAATTCCATTGCTTTTTTTATTATAGTTTGTGGTTTTTCAAAGATTCCCATCTCGAAAACATCAACATTTAGTTGAGCGCCTATTGTTTTTAATTGTTCTATCGCTGCAGGTCTATAAATATCAAGTGCAACAAGTAATGGTTTAAGGTTGTTATTTTTTCTAAGTAAGTAAGCAAGTTTACCAGAAGTAGTAGTTTTACCAGAACCCTGAAGTCCAACCATCATAATCTTACTAATTCCAACAATGTTTAAGGTTATAGGAGAATTCTTCTCTCCCATTATTTTCTTAAGTTCATCGTGAACTATTTTTACTACTTGTTGTCCTGGGTTTAATCCTTTTAAGATTTTTTCTCCCATAGCTTGTTCTTTCAGTTCTTTTGTAAATGCTTTAACGACTTTGAAGTTTACATCAGCTTCTAACAAAGATAATCTAACTTCTCTCATCATTTCTTCAATGTCTTTTTCAGTTAGACGACCCTTACCAGTAAGTCTTCTCAAAGACATCTGAAGGCGATCTGACAAATTATCAAAAGCCATAATATCACTCTACTTTCTCGAGTTCCTCAACTAAGTTATGTATTTCACTTAGGTTTTCTTCTTCTCTGATTTTATTAATGATAGTTTTTCTTTTTTTTATATTGAGTTTTAATTTTAACTTTTCTTCATAATCATACAATTTTTTTACAGTTCTTTTAAGTTGATCATGAACTGCGTTTCTACTAATATCAAAATTCTCTGCAATCTCAGATATTGAATAGTTATTATAATAGTAAGATTCCATATACTCTTGTTGCTTTTTGGTTAATAGCTCTTGGTAGACATCATATAATTCAATTATTTCAATAGATTTATCTAAAGTATTCATTAGAATATCCCTGAAAACATTCCATAAATATATTCTTCAATGTCGAAATGTTC
>CAYYOU010000066.1:0-6710 GCA_964473425.1 uncultured Candidatus Izemoplasmatales bacterium
ATTTCAATATTGGATTGTCACCATCAGAATATGATGTTTTATATAAAACTCTTACTCATAAAGGAATTCTTGTGTCTGACTTACATGATTTAGGTCTTGTAAAACAGAGTAAAACTGATTCATTCTATGATTTATTCAGAGAAAGAATCATGTTTCCGATTATGGATGACAGAGGAAATGTTGTTGCGTTTTCTGGAAGAAGTTACTTAGAGACAAAAAAAGAATCTCCTAAATATATCAACAGTCCTCAAACAAAGGTATTTACAAAAAGCAAAGTATTATATAACTTAAGTAATGCTTTAAACGAAATCAAAAAGAATGATAGAGTTGTTTTATTTGAAGGATATATGGATGTCATTGCTGCTTTTAGAGCTAATATTAAAGAGAGCGTAGCTTCAATGGGTACATCATTAACTGTTGAACAAGTTAAACTAGTAAAAAGATATACAAATAATGTTACTATCTGTTATGATGGAGACCCGGCTGGTATTGAAGCAGCAACAAGAGCAATAAAATTATTTGAAAATGAAAGAATGGAAGTCAAAATTGTTCTGTTGCCAGACAATATGGACCCAGATGACTACTTAACAAAACATTCTGAAGCTGAACTAAATACATTTATTAATGAGAAGTGGATTGATAAAATAGAATTTTCATATTTGAAAAGCAATATGAATATTGATTTTACTAAAATGCTTGATATTGAACATTTTAAAAAAATAATTTTTGATCTTATTAAAAACACATCAAACACTATTATAGAAAGCTATATTAAACGTTTATCAACTGATATTGGAATTTCTCTCGAATCTGTGAGACAAGATTTCTATCAATATACAAAGAAAAACATTCATAATATAGGTGCTAAAACAAAGCGTTCTGTGCCAATAGAACCAAAACACCTATTTGCAGAAAGAAGGCTATTAAGTTACTTTATTGATGATATCAAATATGTTTTAAAGTTTAATGTTGAATTTGGAGATTTGTTTTATATAGATGCTAATAGTAGAGATATAAAACATTTAATCGAAGATAAACATTATAAAAATCTAGAAGATCATGAAAATTCTGAAATTAAGGAAGATGAATTAGAAAATATTCTTAGTCAAGAACAATTACATTTTTACAACACCAAGGTAAAAAATAGGCTGATTGAACATTTTGATGCAGAGTATGAAGACCTTATTTCAACAATTCAGGATTACCTAAACTCTTTGCTCCAAGAAGAATTTGAGGAAAAAATAAGAGTTGCACCAACTGTAAAGGAAAAAATAGAACTTGCAAAGTATCGTGATGTATATATTAAGGAGGCAAAACATGGACAAAGATAAAATTATTCAAGAGCTTGTAGATATTAATAAATCAAAAGGTTATTTAGCAATAAAAGAAATTCTGAAATATGTTAGTGATGGAACAGAGGACTTCGATATTATCGTGGCAGCACTTGAAAAGAGACAAGTTGATGTAGTTAGTGAAGATGAAATGGTGAGCTATGACATCTCGAAACTTGAGAAATTGGAAGAAGATTCAAAATTTGCTATTGAAGATGATGAATTAGATCCAAGTATTGTTCTAGACTTGAATTTTACAAAAGATATTGAAGAAGAATTACTTCATGATAAATCTTTTGAAAGCCAAATTTCAATTAAAGTTGATGACCCAGTTAGAATGTACTTAAAGGAAATTGGACGTGTAGACTTACTAGAAGGATCAAAGGAAGTTGAACTAGCAACTGATATAGCAAATGCTAAAATGGCAAATGAACAATTTGACGAATTAGTGGCTTCTGGTGTAGAAATTACACCTGAATACAAAAAAACAGTTGAAGATATTATGTTTAAGGGTGAACTTGCTAAAAATAAATTAGTAGAGGCAAACCTAAGACTAGTAGTTTCTATAGCAAAAAGATACGTTGGTAGAGGCATGCAATTTCTTGACCTAATTCAAGAAGGAAATATGGGGTTAATGAAGGCAGTTGGAAAGTTTGACCACACTAAAGGATTCAAGTTTTCTACCTACGCAACTTGGTGGATTAGACAAGCCATCACAAGAGCAATTGCAGATCAAGCAAGAACGATTAGAATACCAGTTCATATGGTTGAAACAATTAATAAATTAGTTAGAACTCAACGTCAATTAATTCAAGAATTGAAGCGTGAACCTCTTCCTGAAGAAGTTGCAGAGAGAATGGGAATCACTGTTGAAAAAGTACAAATAATCCAAAAAGTTGCACAAGAACCAATCTCTTTAGAGAGCCCTGTAGGTGAAGAAGAGGATTCTAGTTTAGGGGACTTTATTCCTGACCCAGATACTTTGACTCCAATGGAGTTTACATCGAAAATCATGTTAAAACGTGAGCTTGATAATGTCTTAGAGACATTGACCGATAGAGAAGAGAAAGTTCTTAGAATGCGTTTTGGGCTTTTAGATGGTCGTAGTCGCACTCTAGAAGAAGTTGGTCGTGAATTTGGAGTAACTCGTGAAAGAATAAGACAAATTGAAGCTAAAGCATTAAGAAAATTAAGACACCCATCAAGATCTAAAAGACTTAAGGACTTCATGAGTGGAAAATAATGAAATTAACTAAGCGATTATCTAGTTGCCTTCAATACACAAAAGGTTTTAGTAAGCTAGCTGATATTGGGACTGACCATGCGTTACTTCCTATCGCTGCAGTACAAGAAGGATTTGTATTAAATGCAGTCGCAATTGACAATAAAATTGGACCTTTTGGAATTGCATATAATAATGTAAAACATAGTAATGTATCAAACAAGGTTAAAGTCATCTTAGGTGACGGATTAGAAAAAATAGATGATGAAGTTGATGTTGTTGTAATTAGTGGAATGGGTGGCAGTTTAATCTCTGACATTTTACAAAATAATAGTTGTCGATTTATAAAAAGATTCATTTTACAACCAAATAATGATGCAGAAAAAATCCGCGCAATTCTTTCATCAATTGATTATTATATAATTGATGAGTTAGTCATAAGTGAAAATAATAAGTTTTATGATCTAATCATCTTAGAAAAAGGAAAAATGACATATTCACCACTTGAACTGATGTTTGGACCAGTAAACCTAAAGGTCAAATCCCATTATTTTATTTTAAGAATTCAAAAAGAGTTAAATCGACTTAATTCCCTTCTTAAAGAGCTAAATGACTCGGAAAGATTAAGCGAAATTGAGAAAACTATAGCTTTATTAAAGGAGGCATTGAAATGAAAGGAATAGATATAATAAAGATTTTCGAATCAATGTACCCAAAGAACTTAGCATATGATTGGGACAATGTAGGTCTTCAAGTTGGGTCACTACATAAAGATGTTAACTCTATATTGTTAACTTTAGATGTCACAAAAGAAGTTATTGATGAAGCAATTGAGCAACAAGTTGATATGATTGTTGTTCACCATCCCTTAATATTTTCCCCAATCAACAGTATTAACACAGACACATATAGAGGCAAACAAATTGAAAAGCTCATTAAACATGATATAACGTTGTATGTAGCACATACCAACTTCGATATAAGTAACAAAGGTATGAATTTGATTTTAGCAAATCTGCTTCATCTTAAAAACCAGAAGATTTTAGATTATACTACTGAAAATGAAGGATTAGGAAGAATTGGTGAAATTGATCAATGCGATATGCAATTTGCAATTGATTATGTAAAAAAAACGTTCCAAGTCAAGAACGCTAGATTTATAGGAAACATAAACAAGAAAGTTACAAAAATTGCTATATCTGGAGGTAGTGGATCAAGTAATATCTACAACGCTAAAAGAATGGGAGCAGATTTATATGTAACAGGTGATTTATCTTATCACCATGCTCATGACGTCTTAGCAATCGGATTAAATGCTCTAGATATTGGTCACAATATTGAAAAATTTTTTGTTTCTGAATTAAAAAGCATATTAAAAGATGCTGGAATTACTTCCAACATCTTAGTTAGTAAAATTGATACTAATCCCTATAAATTTGTATAAAAAAAGAGTTATAAACTCTTTTTTTTATACTTCACTTATAGCTTCAACAGGGCATACAGGTTCGCATGCACCACAGTCAATACAAACGTCTTCGTCAATAACAAAGATATCTCCTTCAGAAATACAATCAACTGGGCATTCTGCAACGCAAGCTGCACATGCAATACAGTCACTATTAATTCTTCTTGGCATATTGTAGTACCTCCTTTAATGACATTTTAATCTCATATACATTGTATTTGATTATATATTAAAAGTAAACATATTTCTCAAAATCTTTTTTTATAAATATATGCTTATTTATAAAAAATATAATTATATTTGCTTTAATCTTAAAATTGAACTAATATAAGCCTATCAAAGGGAAAATAATTTATTTGAGAGGATGATTATATTGTTCAATATTGATCTAATTCCTGGCCTAATTATGGGATTTAGAGAAGGACTAGAAGCCTTCTTGATAATTGCAATTATGCTAGAGTATTTAAATAAGAGCAACAAAAAAGAATATAAAAAGTATGTTTATACCGGACTAGAGGTTGGTATTATAGCATCTCTATTGTTTGGAGGAATCTTGTTTGGGATATCTTCTATGATAGATAAATCAAGTAATATCGCGAAATTATGGGAATCGGGGAGTTCTATTGTCGCTTTAATTCTAATAACTATGTTTATCTATTGGATGATTCAAAATAGACATAAAATTGTATCTGATATTCATGGTAAAATGGATAACTCATTATCAAAAATTGGATTGGTCTCTCTTGCTGCAATAATGGTTGCACGAGAAGGGGCGGAGATAACACTATTTATATTTAGCGCAGTAAACACTAATTCATATGTTGTTGGAACACTAATTGGTATACTAGTTGCAAGTCTATTGGTATTTTTAATCTATAAGTCATTAGTCAAAGTAAACTTAAAATTTATTTTCAATATTACACTAGTATATTTGATACTACAAGCAGGATTTATGTTAGGATATTCTATCCATGAGTTTCTATCGTTCCTAAAAGCTGAAGAGTTACTGAGTGCAGATAATATCCTCTTTACTAAGCTCTTTGATATGTCTGATACATTACTGAATCATAAGGAACAATTACCTGGTATTTTGCTGTATGCATCAATTGGATGGTACTCTAAACCAGAGGTAATTCAATTCGTAATTCAATACTTATATACAACATCATTATTGTATATGTTTTTTAAAACAAGAAATAAATAATTAAACTTGTTTTTATTGGAATAATCTTGTAGAATGATATAGAGATTTAATAAGAGGAGTGATTAGATGGACACATGGTTAGTTATTGTATTATTAGTAGTTGCTTTACTAGTGGGAGCAATTATTGGATTCTTTTTATCACAAAGATATTTTAAGAAATACCTAAGAGAAAATCCACCAGTAAATGAAAATATGATCCGAGCAATGATGATGCAAATGGGAAGAAAACCTTCCGAAAAACAAGTTAGACAAGTAATGCAATCAATGGCACAAGCAAAATAAAAGTCACCTCCATAAATTGGAGGTTTTTATTTGTATAAATTTTGGTCAACACTATTATAATTCCAAAACAGAATTTTAATAATATTATTATTAGTGAGTATACCAATATCTCTGCCTATTCCAAATATGTAATTATTTACATATTTAGATATACAAAGAATATAATTCTATATCATTATTCAATTATCCAAAGGTCTTATTTTAGTATTTATATAATTGTAGTATTACCAATTACAATATTTATAAGAATTATATATATTTTAAAATATAATTGTAGACTAGTTTAAAAACTTGATGAAGCATTCATTTGAGTATCTCAATTAATTTCCATACAATATCGGTCAGTAGATTAGTAACGTTAATTTAAATTTGTCACAAAATAAAAACGAAGAAATTTCTTCGTTTTTTTACAACCATTTCACTTTTGGTTCAACCTTATTTCTTATGTTTCGATAATTGCCTTGATGTCTAAAAATAATTAGTGCAGCTGACAAAGTTGCAAAAAGCAAGACTTCATAATCACCAATCACTAATGCACACACAATAAATGTTAAGGCTATTGAAGTTGATCCGATACTAACGTATTTAGTGAGCTTTAGAGTAATTGATGCGACAATAGCAATCACTAAAGCAAATATTGGATTAAAAGCTAAAATTCCACCATAAGTTGTCCCCACTGCTTTTCCGCCTTTGAATTTTATGAAGACTGAATATGCATGACCAAAAGCTGCAATAAGACTATATGCTAGAGGATGGAATAAATCATATCCATCAAATACCCCAGCTTTAATTAGAATTATTATTATAGCTCCTTTTAGAACATCAACAAAAATAATTAGTGAACCAACCGGTACTCCTAAAAATCTCAATGAATTAGTCCCGCCTGGATTACCACTACCGTGTAAACGAACATCTATGCCTTTAAATAATTTTCCAAAAATTATCGAAAAGGGTATAGCTCCAATAAGATAGGAAACTAGTAAAAGTATATATTTTAATGCCATAAATTTCACCTCAATTACATATTTCTAACCAATTATACCATAATAAAAAAAATATTTCACTATTAAAAACAAATTCATTTTGATATAATAGATAAAGTAGTTAGCAGAATAGGATGTGTATATGAGATGGAAAAGAACTTAGAATTTTATAATGCTGAGTCGATTCAGATTCTTGAAGAGCTTGAAGCAGTAAGAAAAAGAC
>CAYYOU010000067.1:0-6707 GCA_964473425.1 uncultured Candidatus Izemoplasmatales bacterium
TCAGGTCAATCTGCGATATCAATTGTAGTTCCCTTTGTTTTTGATAACTCAGTTATATAGCCATTTTCCATGAATATAACTTTACCTTTCATGTGTTTTATGTCTTCAATTATTGCTTTATCTCCTTGAAAAGTATTATGTTCTAATCCGGTAACTCTAACTAAGCCACTCAAAACTCCTCCAACTAAATGGAATGAGGCTTGAGAATAATCTCCTTCAACAGTGTAATCAGTTGGCTTGTATTCTTGATTACCAGGGATATGGTATCCATTTTCAAATGGCGATATTGTAATTCCGAATTTTTCTAAGATATCAATTGTAAGATTAACATAGCTTTTTGATTCAAGCTCTCCCTCAATATAGATGGAAG
Source organism: uncultured Candidatus Izemoplasmatales bacterium (assembly GCA_964473425.1). Classification (GTDB taxonomy): domain Bacteria; phylum Bacillota_I; class Bacilli_A; order Izemoplasmatales; family Izemoplasmataceae; genus JAFGXW01. The sequence continues at coordinate 371 of CAYYOU010000067.1, forward strand.
AATCTCCGTCAAGAAGGGGCAAAGCAAACATTAATCCACTGAAAAACTGAGAACTTACATCTCCTTTTACAATATATTTTCTAGGCTTTAATGAGCCATTTACCACTATTTTATTTTCATTAATTTCAAATTGATTGTCATCATCTTTAAATATTTTACTATATATTGTTTGAGGTCTATTCATCAATGTTTTGGATCCTGTGAAGATTACTTCTTCATCAGTTAATGAGAAGATAGGAATAATAAATCTTAATGTTGATCCAGATTCTTTACAATTAACTTCATCTACTATATGTTTGAATTTTTTTATTCCATGAACTATTAAAGAATCACCATTTTTATCAAATCTAGCACCTATTAACTTTAGTGAATCGATAGTAGCATTTATATCATCTGAATATATTAGATTAGAGATAACACTTCTGCCTTTTGAAAGAGCAGCACAAATTATTGCTCTATGACTTAAGCTTTTTGATGGAGGAGCTTTTATTTCGCCATTTAGTTTGCTGGGGAACAGCTTCATATCTACCTTTGTCATTATTTTATCCTCTTTCTTTTTTCTGTTGCTAACTGCATTAATTCTTGAACTTTAGATTTATCTTTATTATTAATTGCTTCTTTTAAAGTAGTGAGTTCTTTTTCAAATTTAGTGATATGTTTTATTAAGAAGTCTTTGTTTTTAATAAACAGTTCAGCCCATAACTCATCATTAATATTAGCGATACGCGTTAAATCCTTGTATGAATCTCCAATAAATTTTGAAGTATCATATTTCTCATCATCGCTATTTACCAAGGAAAGAGCTATTGCGTGAGTTAGCTGTGATGTGAAGGCAATTATATTATCATGATCAACATCCGAGATTTTAGTTATTGATGAAAATCCCATTTGAGTAGCTAATATAGTTATTACATTGATCGCTTCTTCACTATTCCATTTTGTTGGAGTAATAATGAAATTTGCACCCTGGAAAATGGCTTCATCAGAGTTTTTAACTCCTGCTGATTCCTTCCCCGCAATTGGGTGAGCAAAGACAAATTCTAAGTCGTCATCTTTATAAATGTCTAGTGCATCAATGATTTTTCTTTTTATTCCTACTACATCAGAGATTATAGCCCCTCTTTTAAAGTTCCTTATATTTTTATGTACAAACCTAATCGCAGCTTCAGGATACAGACATAAGAAAACAACATCTATATCTTTCAAGATGGCACTTGCGTCAGTATCTCCAACATCAATAATATTATGTTTTAATGCATAATCTAGAGATTCTTGATTAGTGTCAATACCATAAATTTCATATCCATATTTCTTTAGACTTTTTGCATATGAGCCACCTATTAAGCCAAGACCCACTATTCCAATTATCATAGTTATCACCTGTTTTTTCGTATGTTTCTATTATACTATAATATCTATATAATGGTAGGAATAATTTTGTAAGCGTTTTACAGAATGTATTGCATTTTTAAGGTGATTGTGGGAAAATCAATTTAGAATGTATAAAAACTTTTGGAGGTATTTATATGGAAAATGTAGATTTAAAAATTGCTCAAGAAGCCAAAATGGAGAAGATAGTTGATATCGCTTCAAAATTAGGGTTAAACGAAGACGATTTAGAACTTTATGGAAATTATAAAGCTAAAATTAATTTAAGTGTAATGGAAAAATTCAAAGAAATCAAAAATGGAAAAGTAATACTAGTTACAGCAATTACTCCTACACCGGCAGGTGAAGGGAAATCAACAACAACTGTAGGGTTAGGACAAGCATTTGCTAAAATTGGAGAAGATGCAATTATTGCTTTGAGAGAACCATCTTTTGGTCCAGTTATGGGTATAAAAGGTGGAGCAGCTGGTGGTGGGTATAGCCAAGTTGTACCAATGGAAGACATTAATCTTCATTTTACTGGGGATATTCATGCAATTACAACTGCAAATAATGCAATAAGCGCAATTATTGATAATCATATTCATCAAGGTAATGTTTTAAACATTGATCCAAGAAGAATAAGCTGGAAAAGAGCTATAGATATGAATGATAGAGCTCTTAGAAGTATCGTAGTTGGACTTGGGGGTATTGGAAATTCACTTCCTAGACAGGATGGATTTAATATTTCTGTAGCATCTGAAATTATGGCTGTACTTTGTCTTGCTAAAGACCTTAAAGACCTTAAAGTAAGAGTAAAAAGAATCGTGATAGGATATACATACGATAGATTACCAATCACTGTAGGAGATTTAGGAGTTGAGGGAGCAATGGCTTTAATCTTAAAAGACGCTGTTAAACCAAACTTAGTTCAAACGCTTGAAAATACTCCTGCCTTAATACATGGTGGACCATTCGCAAACATCGCTCATGGTTGTAATAGTATTATCGCAACTAATATGGCTAGAAAATTATCAGATTACGTTATCACAGAAGCTGGTTTTGGTGCTGATTTAGGCGCACAAAAATTCTTAGATATAAAAACATTGCAAGCTGGATTTACACCAGCTGCAGTAGTAATTGTGGCAACTATAAGAGCACTTAAAATGCATGGTGGAGTAAACAAAAAAGAACTAGGTGCAGAAAACGTTGAGGCCTTGCTTAAGGGAATTCCCAACTTAGAAAAACATATTGAATCTATAAAAGGATACAAAATACCTTATGTTGTAGCAATCAATAGTTTCATTACAGATACTGACGCAGAAACACAAGCGCTAGATAATTACCTTAAAGAAAACAATCATCCTTACTCACTAAGTGAAGTTTGGGAAAAAGGTGGAGAAGGAGCTGTTGATTTAGCTAAAAAACTAATCCATGAGATTGATACAAAAGAAAATAATTTTGAAAGAACTTATAAAGTAGAAGACACATTGAAAGTAAAAATTGAAAAAGTGTGTACAAAGATATATGGTGCTAAAGACGTTGAATTCACTTCGAAAGCCAGAATACAACTTAGAAGATTTAAAAAGCTAGGGTGGGATAATTTAGGAGTATGTATAGCTAAAACTCAATACAGTTTGAGTGATAATCCAAAATTATTAGGTAGACCTGAAGGATTCACAATAACAGTGAAAGAGTTAAGACCATCGATTGGTGCTGGTTTCATAGTTGCTTTAACTGGAGATGTAATGACTATGCCAGGACTTCCAAAAGTACCATCAGCGCTTGCTATGGACATCGATGACGAAGGAAACGCACAAGGATTATTCTAAAAAAGGACAATTGTCCTTTTTTTTTAATTAGGTATTGTGTTGAACACACTACTGTGTTATAATCAGTACAGGAGGTAATGCCTATGAATGCGCAATTTAAAAGAGGAATAGTGGAGTTATGTGTACTATCTGAGCTAGTTATGGAAGATATGTATGGATATCGAATCATTAATAATATATCAAAGGATATAGATGTAAATGAAAATACTATTTATCCTATACTGAGAAGGTTAACTAAAGAAGGACATTTTACTACTTATTTAGTTGAATCTGATTTGGGAGCACCTAGGAAATACTATAAAGTAACTGAAAAAGGGTTTAAATACTATTTAGAACTTAGGGACTCATGGGACAATTTTATTGGTGGAGTATATGAAATATTAAATAGAGGAGGAAAAAAGAATGAACAAATTTCTGAAAGATTTAGAAAAAGAATTGAAAAAGCTAAAAGTGAGTGACAAAGACATAAATGAGATACTTGAAGATCATAAAGAAATGATAGAAGCAGCAAAGAATGAAGGGCTTGATGAAGAACAAATTGAAGCAAAATTTGGGAAACCAGAAGCGCTTGCAAAAGATTTACAGGAAGATGCACCAAAATCAACAAACAAAACAAGCATTAAGCTTACTGATGTTGGTTCTTGTGTAAAAGAAGATGTAGACAGTTTTAACCTAGTTAAAACGTTTCACTTGATTTCTGAAGATATTTCAGTGAATATCGGACTAGTAAGTGATGATTTTAATTTAACATCTTATGATGGAGAAAGTATTCAAGTTTATGAGAAAAATGTTAAGAAAATTGAAGACTATACAATTTCATTTGAAAATAATGAACTTCTGATTAAGAAAGAAAAAGGTAAAATCAAAATATTTAATTTTTCTAATGATTCTGGAGAATTCCTAGTTTTAGTTCCAAAAGATATTAATATCAGTAAATTTGATTACAAAACAGTTTCTGGAGATGCAAATGTAAATGGAGTAACATCAAAAGAAGTTAAGATTAAATCTACTAGTGGAGACCTAGAGTTAACTAATTTTGATGGAGATAACATGAAGTTTTCTACAGTAAGTGGAGATATTGAAATATTAGGATTAAAGGGTAAACAAGTTGAAGTTTCTTTAGTAAGTGGAGATTTTGAAATGAAACAAGCTGTTATTAATGGAAGTATGGTATTCCATTCAGTAAGTGGAGATGTAGAATTATTTGAAGTAGAATGTGAAGAAGCAGACTTCAAAACAGTAAGCGGAGATTTAGAAGGTAAAGAGTTCTACCCTTCAGAAGTGTCTTTAAAGTCTGTTAGTGGAGATATCGAAATAACTAATAGAAATGTTTTAAAAGAAATTAATGTAATAAGCAAAAAAACTGTATCAGGAGAAATAAATATCAATTAATTATTACAATCAATATTTAATACACTATAAAAAGACACTTTCATATAAATTAAATATGGAGGTGTTTTTATTGTGCCAAAGAAATGACATAAGTTTAACAAGTACAATAAAACATTAATTAATGATATAATGGTCTAAAGGAGTGATATAGTGGATTTAATGAAGAAATTTAAAGAAATACAAATGAAACAAAAAGCATATGGTTATGTATTGTCAGTTGTCGGATGGGATTCTAACACTGAAGCGCCTAGAGGTGCCTTTGCAAGAAGAGCAGAAATGCTTGGAATGATTAATGGAGAATTATTTAATCTAAATACCAGCAAAGAATATCAAGAAGTTGTTTATGGGCTATTTGAAAGGGTTGATGAGTTAGATGATATCTCTCAAAGAGAAATAAAAAAAGCCAAAAAGGACTTAGCTAAAATAATTAACATTCCAAAAGATGAATTTATTGAGTATAACAAACTGATTAACTTATCTCAAAAAGTCTGGGAAGACGCAAAAGATAACAACGATTTTGAAGCGTTTAAGCCTAATTTAGAGAAAATTGTAGAATTTTCAAAGAAATTTGCTACATATTATAACGATGTTGATCATCCTTATGACATACTACTTGATGGATTTGAAGACGGAATGTCGATGATAGAATATGATAATTTCTTTTCTACATTAAAAAAAGATTTAGTTCCATTTGTTAAAGAAGTACTAAACAGTGGTAAAGTGCTGAATGACAACTTTATAACAGATTTTTATCCTGTTGATAAACAAAAGAAATTTGCTGATTATTTAATAGATGTTTTGGCATTTAATAGAGATAATGGACTTATGAAAGAGAGTGTACATCCATTCACATGGAATACTCATAGTGGAGATGTGCGTTTTACAACTAGATATCTAGAGAATTTTATGTTTTCTTCAATATTTGCTGCAATTCATGAACTAGGGCATGCCACTTATGAGCAACAAGTTGATCCTAAATGGGATAATACCAACTTAAATGGCGGAACATCAATGGGTATTCATGAATCTCAATCGAGATTCTATGAGAATACTATTGGTAGAAGCTTTGAGTTTTGGAAAACGCATTATTACAAACTACAAGAAATCTATCCTGTTGAACTTAAAAATGTAAGTTTAGATGATTTCTATAGAGGAGTAAACAAAGTAGAGGCTTCACTAGTTAGAGTAGAAGCTGATGAATTAACATATTCAATGCACATTATGATCAGATATGAAATTGAGAGAATGATTTTTTCAAATGAGATAGAAGTTAAAGATTTGCCAAGGATTTGGAATGAAAAAATGGTGGAATATCTTGGTATTAAGCCAAAAGATGATTCTGATGGAGTACTGCAAGATGTTCATTGGAGTGTTGGAATGTTTGGATATTTCCCAACATATGCTTTAGGGAGTGCGTACTCAGCACAATTCTACTACGCAATGAAAAAAGAAATAAATATTGAAAAACTTGTTGAAAACAACAAAATTAGTGTAATAAATGACTGGCTCAAAGAGAAGATACATCAATATGGAGGAACTAAGACACCAAAAGAATTACTATTGGATGTAACTGGCGAAGAATTCAATCCAAAGTATTATGTTAAATTCCTAAAAGAAAAATATAGTAAGCTTTACCTATAGGAAATGGCACAACAATAGTAAAAGATAATCAGCATTTGCTGATTATCTTTTTTCGTTTTCGGTATACCATATCGATACTACAAGTGATATAATAAACTATGAGG
>CAYYOU010000068.1:0-4917 GCA_964473425.1 uncultured Candidatus Izemoplasmatales bacterium
AAAGCAAAGTATTATTGATGAAATGGTTGATTCAAAAATAACAAGAAAATGCCTGGTTATCGCACTTGGTGGTGGAGTGGTAGGCGACCTTGCAGGGTTTATATCAAGCATCTATATGAGAGGTGTAGATTTTATACAAATTCCTACAACTCTTTTATCCCAAATAGATAGTAGTATAGGGGGTAAAGTGGGGATAAACTCTTCTAACATGAAAAACGCAATTGGTACATTTTACCAACCAAAAATGGTGCTAATAGACCCAAACACGTTAAAAACTCTTGCACAAAGAGAAATGCATAATGGTATTGGAGAAATGATAAAATACGGATTAATTGCTGAAAAAGAGCTATTTATAGACATCTGTCAAAATAACATTTTTTTAAATATTGAAGACTATATTGAGAAATGCATTAGAATAAAGCGAGACTTAATTGTAAAAGACGTTTTTGATCATGGAGAAAGACAACTTCTAAACTTTGGTCACACAATAGGGCATGCGATTGAACAGTTTTCTAGATACAACTTGTTGCATGGTGAAGCAGTATCTATCGGAATGGCAAAGATGGCTAAACATAAGCACTATTATGCCGAATTAATCGATGTATTAGATAAATATAACCTTCCATCTGACTATGATTATGATATTGAAACTATTTATAACTACATAAAAACAGATAAAAAAGCATCAAAAAACACAATAAATTTAGTGTTAGTAGATGAGGTCGGCAAAGGCTATATTAAGAACATAAGCATAAATAATATTAAGGAATATTTGTAGGTGAAATTATGAGTACATTTGGTAAAGCAATAGAAATAAATTTATTTGGTGAATCCCATGGTTCGGCAATCGGATTGACAATTAACAATTTTCCAGCTGGAGTAGAAATTGATTTGAACTTAATACAGTCATCTTTGGATAGTCGAAGACCCAAATCTGCACTTTCTACAGCCAGAAAAGAACAAGATGATTTTGAGATAATTAGCGGATATTTCAATGGCTATACAACAGGATCTCCCATTACTTTTTTAATTCGCAATAGTGATACCCGATCAAGAGACTATAATCAAAACATTTTAAGACCCTCTCATGCTGATTTCACGTCCAGTGTAAAGTATGATAGTTTTAATGACTATCGAGGTGGTGGTCACTTTTCTGGAAGACTAACAGCTCCTCTAATGATCTTAGGTGCATTATCTTCTCAACTCCTTAAAAAGAAGGGAATTATAATAAGTTCTCATATTGCTAGTATAAAAGACGAAATAGACTTCAAATTTGCCGATACGAAAGTTACAGAAGAAATATTAAAAAAGCTTAATTCTAGCCATTTTCCAGTCTTAGATAGTACGAAGACAAAGATATTTGAATCAATTATACTAAACGCAAAAGAAGCAAAAGATAGTGTTGGTGGAACAATTGAAACTATGATCTATGGTTTGGCTTCAGGATACGGAAATCCATTCTTTGATTCTATAGAAAGTGTTATATCTCACTTAATATTCAGTATTCCAGCCGTAAAAGGGATAGAATTTGGAAAAGGGTTCTCAATTACTGAGATGTTTGGCTCTGAAGCAAATGATAGTTTTTGCATTGAAAATGGCCAAGTGAGAACTAAAACCAACAATTCTGGTGGAATTCAAGGTGGAATCTCAAACGGTATGCCAATTATCTTTAAAACTGCAATAAAACCAACAGCATCAATTGGAAAAACTCAGGATACTGTTGATTTAAATAAGATGAAAGAGGTAAAACTTGATTTAGAAGGAAGACATGATCCTTCAATAGTTCATAGAGTTATTCACGTCATAAACGCAGTCACATCATATGCAACGCTTGAAATAATCATAAGAAACGAGGGAACGTCATGGATAAAATAGAAAAAAGCAGGAATGAAATTGATAAATTAGATGATGAAATTATGTCATTACTAGATAAAAGATTATGTTTATCCGTAGAGATAGGTAAAGCTAAATCCGTATCCAAGGTTGCCGTATTGGACACAAAAAGAGAAGATTCCATACTAAATAAGGCGTCTAATTATAGCCATTCCCCACAGATTGATACAATTTATAAGAAAATATTGGAAATGAGCAAATCGCTTCAAAGAGAGTAGTGTTACTATGAATTGTTTGATTGGGAAGAAATTAGGACATAGCTATTCAAAAGAGATTCACGAATCCCTAAGTAAAGAAACCTATAATCTAATTGAATTAGACAAATTAGATTCTTTTTTCAAAGAAAAGAACTTTAAAGGTTGTAATATAACCATTCCTTACAAAAAAGAAGTTATTAACTATTGTGATTACTTAGATGAAACAGCTACAAGAACCCAAAGCGTAAACTCAATCGTGAATATTGAAGGTACATTACATGGTTATAACACTGATTATGCCGGACTAAAGTATCTACTTGAATATAATAATGTATCTATTAAAAACAAATACATTGCAATACTTGGAAACGGTTCTACTAGTAGGACAATTCGGATTTTATGTAAAGATTTAAATGCTAAAGAAATCTTCATATACGCTAGAAATCCAAACCAAGAAGAATACTCTTTAAATGCAATTGAAAATAATCAAAATATCGACATTATTTTTAACGCTACTCCTGTAGGAATGTTCCCGGAAAACGCTAATTCACTAGGTATTAACCTGAATTTACACAAGAACTTAAAAGCCGTTATTGATTTAGTATATAATCCTCATGAAACTACTATTCTAAGAGATGCTAGAAAATTAAAAATTAAATCTGTAAATGGATTATTGATGTTAGTGCACCAAGCTGTAAAATCTTCAGAAATATTTCATCAAACTATTTATTTGAATGAAGTTACAAATGAAATATATAAAAGCATTTTGTTTAAAACTTTGAATTTTGTATTTATTGGTATGCCAATGAGTGGAAAATCATTCTTTTCTAAATCAGTTTCACAGAAATATGGAAAAGAAGTAGTGGATATTGATAAGGTTATTGAATTAGATGAGGGTACTTCAATAGAGTCCATCTTTAAATTAAAAGGAGAAGAATACTTCAGACTATTAGAAACAAACACTATAGAAAGAATATCTAAATCCCATAATTTAGCCATTTCCACTGGTGGTGGAACTATTTTAAATGAAAAAAACATAGATTATTTGAAGCAAAATGGTATAATAATATTTTTAGATGTCCCTTATAGCTTATTAGAAACATTCAATCCAATGAATAGGCCTTTACTAAGAGATAAATCAAATTTAAAGAAATTATATCAAGATAGACATCCGCTTTACAAGAAATACTCTGATATATCAGTTATAAAGAATAGTTATAATGAAATAGAGACTTTCGGTAGAATTGAGGCGAAAATCAATGAATATTTTAATTCTTAATGGCCCAAATTTAAATATGATTGGGAAAAGAGAACCAGAAATATATGGAACTAAGACATATGAAGACTTAGAATCATATTTAAAGAGTCTTGAATCTGTTTTTAATGTTACGTTAGATATTAAACAATCAAATCTGGAAGGTATTTTGATTGATTTACTTCACTATGGAAACGACAGGTTTGATGGAGTAATCCTCAATGCAGGAGCCTTTACCCATTATTCATATGCTCTTTATGATGCTATAAAATCAATTCAAATACCTGTTGTAGAGGTTCATTTGTCTGATATTAATAACCGAGAAGATTTTAGAAAAGTATCTGTTATAAGAGCTGCATGTGTAAAAAGTATTATGGGATTAGGATTTGATGGCTATAAACAAGGAATAAAGTACTTAATAGAAGAAGGTGTTTTAAAATGATAGTAAAGATTAAAAGAGATGCAGATCAAGAAAATGTAACTGAGTTACTAACACATTTAAAGGAATTAGGATTTGATATCCACTCTAGTTTTGGAGAATCATATCAGGTATATGGCGTAGTTGGTGATACAGCGGGATTTGACTTACGCAGTTTATATGGGTACGATTGCGTTGATAGTGTCATAAGAATTCAAGAACCATTTAAAAAAGTAAATCGTAAAATAAAGAATGAAGATACTATTATTAACGTCAAAGGTATTAAGATTGGTGGAAATGAGATAGTTGTAATTGCTGGACCATGTAGCGTTGAGTCATATGAACAAGTAGATATCATCGCTAAGGCTGTAAAGGAATCTGGTGCCAAACTACTTAGGGGTGGAGCATTTAAACCTCGTACATCTCCATATTCATATCAAGGAATGGGTATTGAAGGTCTCAAGATACTCCATGATGTTGGTAAAAAACACGGTTTACCTATTGTTTCTGAGTTGATGGACAAAGATCATATTCCAGAATTTTTGAAATATGTTGATGTTATCCAATTAGGAGCTCGTAATATGCAGAATTTTGCTTTATTAAAAGAGCTTGGTAAACTAGATATCCCTATTTTACTAAAAAGAGGTTTCTCAAATACAATAGAAGAATGGCTAATGAGTGCAGAATATATCATGGCTGGTGGGAACGAGAAAGTAATCCTTTGTGAGAGAGGAATCCGTACCTTTGAACCATATACAAGAAACACTTTAGATATTTCTACAGTCCCAGTTGTTAAAAAGGTAAGCCATTTACCTGTTATAATAGATCCTTCTCATGCTGCTGGTAAATGGGATTTAGTTCAAAGCTTGTCACTAGCAAGTATTGCCGCTGGAGCAGATGGACTTATAATAGAAGTACATCATGAACCAGAAAAAGCATTTAGCGATGGAGCTCAATCTTTAAAACCTAAAAAGTTTGATGATTTGATGAAAAATGCAAAAGCCGTAGCAATCGCAGTAAATAAAACTCTATAATGTAGAAGGATTATCAATTGGTAATCCTTTTTATCTATGTTTAATCGTCCTGTAAGAATCCTGTCTAGACATATAAATTAATACTATATATTTACTTTCTATTAATTGAGAAATATTGAT
>CAYYOU010000068.1:5017-6690 GCA_964473425.1 uncultured Candidatus Izemoplasmatales bacterium
CCATTAAAAATTCTATGATTAAGAAAAAAATAAGATTTACTCTCCTTTGAAAAATACTAAAAATTAAAAAAAGACTATCTGTTGATAATCTTTTTAATTTCGTTGAGTTTTAGACCACGGATCCATTGTCTTTTTTATTTATATAAATCTTTAAGAACAATTGTTTGTGTCCTATCTGGCCCTACAGAAAAAATTGCTATTTCGATTCCTGTCAACTCAGATATTTTATTTAGATAGTCTTTAGCATTATCTGGTAAATCGCTAAAATTAGATATTTTAGTGATATCTTCATCCCATCCAGGAAGTTCAATATATATTGGTTCACATTGTTCAACATCCTTGATACTAGCTGGAATATAATCAATAATATCTTTGTGTAATCTATAAGCAACACAAATTTTTAGTGTCTCAATTCCACTAAGGACATCTAATAACATAATACTTAACCCTGTAATCCCGCTAATTCTTTTTGAATGTCTAAGTGCAACTGTATCTAACCAACCTATTCTCCTTGGTCTTCCAGTAGTTGTTCCGTATTCATTACCAATATTTCTAATCTTCTTTGCAGTTTCATCTTCAAACTCTGTAGCGAAATATCCACTCCCTACTCTAGTGGAATAAGCTTTTGTAACTCCCATGACTTCACTAATAAGCATAGGGGAAATCCCAGTATTAAGGGGGACAGACGCTGCAGTAGGTGAACTAGATGTAACATAAGGATACGTTCCATGATCTAAGCAAAGGAGGGAACCTTGTGCTCCTTCAAAAAGTATATTGTGGTTTTCTTCAAATTTATTATTTAGTATAATTCCTGTGTCTTTTACAAAAGGCTTAATTTTAATTGAATATAGTTTGTACTCTTCATAAATTTCTTCTAAGCTTAATTCTGGTCTATTGAATATCTTAAATATTTTATTGTAGTAGTTAATATTACCTTTTAACTTTTCATAAAAGACTTCTAAATCAGCAAAATCACAAATCCTAATGCCAATTCTAGCTGATTTATCTGTGTAAGCTGGACCAATTCCTTTTTTAGTGGTTCCTACTTTTTTATCATTTTCTTTTAAGTCTTCAAACAACTCATCTAAAATCAAGTGATACGGCAGTACTACATGTGCTCTATCCGAAACAGCTAAATTGTAATCAATTATCCCAGATTTTTCGATCATTTCTAATTCTTCTAGTAATGCCTTTGGATTTATAACCATCCCGTTTCCAAGGATATTTAATGTCTCTTTCCTGAAAATTCCAGAGGGGATTAAATGTAAAGAGAATTTCTTCCCTTCAAACATAATTGTATGCCCGGCGTTGTTTCCACCTTGAAATCTAACAACAACATTCGCCTTTTCAGCTAAGAAGTCTGTAATTTTCCCTTTTCCTTCGTCTCCCCATTGGGTACCAACAACAACTATTCCACTCATAATTTCCTCCTCCTAACAAAATAAAAAGAGCACCAAAATATAAGTATCTAAAAAATGTCTTATATTTCATATTAATACGGTGCGCCAAGTAAGTATTTCACAATTTTATTTTACTAAACAAGCATTGAAATGTCAATGCTTTAAAGCGAAAACAATAAAATACTAATAATTAAAAAAAGGCTAAAATTAGCCTTTTCCCTTATTAAAGAGCTTCTAGTAGTTCAACAATAATATACAAGTAATGTCGATCTA
>CAYYOU010000069.1:0-6657 GCA_964473425.1 uncultured Candidatus Izemoplasmatales bacterium
TAAGATGCTTCTATTTCAAATAATAAATCCAAATTAGATAACAAATTATATAACTGAAAATCAACTTTATATTCTAACATATTAGATTCTTGGCCTGAACCATCATCAATGTATAATTTAGTTTCTTCAACTAAAGCACCATCAATGTATATTTTTGCTACCAGCGTGTCTTTGTAAATTGAAGAATTTGGATCTTCAATCTCTAAATCAAACAATATTCTATTTTCTTCTATTATTAAATTAGCTAATGTTGGTAATGGAGCTAATCTTGGTAATGTACTAAATACTTGAGTGGCTAAGACATTATCAATTAAAACTCCATGTCCATCTCTTAAGTTATAATCACTATATACTTGTAAAGTATAATCATTATCATTTAATAATCCCTCAAAACTTACATTTGCAACCGTTCCAGTGATTTGTGTTTGACGAACCAAAGTATTTCCATCAAATACTTTGACACTAATTCCACCATCAAACGTTACTAGGTCATTATCATTGTATTGAACATCAAAAGTTATACTATTTGAAGTAACCAAAAAGTTTTTAATGCTCGCACTAGGTAATGCATTAGCTATAGTAGAGAAAGATCCACTATATAAAGCTACATTTGTACTTAATCCAAGCGAATCATCTAAATCATAATTTGCTTTTACTTTTATTTCATAATTTTTATTAGCTAGCAAAGATGTAAAAGTTACATTTGACTGACCAACAGATAGTAATTTTTCATCTACCTTTGTCTCACCTGAGAAGAGCTGTGCTACCAAAGAGTTTGAAACAATAACATCATCATAATCTTCAATATCAAAGTCTACAGAAACTGAATCTCTAGTAAGAGAGTAATTTTCTCTTTCAACTATTGGTACTTCTTTATAAACATAAATTTTAAACTCATTATCCTCTTCGATAAATTCATTATCAATTTTATCTCCATCTTTATATATTATTTCATCGACACTATAAACAGTCTCTCCAAGTGCAAACCCTGAACTCATATCAAAGTTGATATATGCAAAAGTAGATTCATCATTATAGTTTCGTGAATAGTAATTTTTCCCATTTACGACAATTGAATAAATCTCGAAATTTGACTTATTTGACAATTGAATTCCTATATTAATATTAGAATCTTTTCCTTTATAAAAAGTTTTCAAAGAATCAGCTTCCACCGGATTACTTGAATCAATTGTTACACTAATAAATGCAGGGGGTGTTTTATCTCCAGAATTCCCACTACAAGCACTTAAAGTAAATCCCATCATCATAATTCCCATAATTATCATCATTTTTTTCATGTTATGCCCTCCAAATGTTATCTCTATTTCTATATTTAAAAAATATATCAAACTTATTCATACAAAAAGTTAATACTAATCTAATTAATAATTTTATCATAAAAATACCTATTAATCAACCACTAATGGGTTTTAAAGGCATTAAAAAACGATGTAACTCAACTTTTTTTTATTCCCTTTTTAATGATTTTACTTCCGTATATCTCATTTATATTATCAAGGATGTGAATAACCTTCTCTTCTTTAGAAGAAGTTTTATTCGCTGTGAAGATATTTATCTGTCTAAAATTAGCTGAATTTGGTTTTAGGTTAGAAACACTTACTCCAAGTAGTCTGATTGGTAAATCCCCTTGGTTTGCATCAAATAGCTCCTCTACAACTTGATAAACTTCAAAGAAATTATCAGTATAAAATTCTAGAGTTTTACTTCTATTTATTTGTGAAAAATCGTTATATCTAATTTGAATATTAATTGTTTTAGCTACACTCTCATCATTTTTTAGTCTTCCTACTACTTTTTTGGATAAATTTACAAATTTACTTAAAGTATCTTGGTACTCATAAATATCGGTTGAATAGGTTTGAGAATTCCCAATACTTTTAAACTCAACATATCTATTGGGATCAACAACTCTATCATCAAATCCATTGGCTTTGTCGATAAATTCTTTGACTCTATTTCCAAGTACTAATTTTAACTTCTTTTCATCTGTATAATTAACTAAATCTCCAATTGTATTTATCCCAATTAGTTTTAAATTAGGGTATGTTTTTTTCCCTATCCCAAACATATCTTCAATAGGTAAGGGCCAAAGTATCTTTTCAATGTCTCTTTTTCTAAGCACTGTAATCCCCAGAGGTTTCAAAATATCTGAAGCCATTTTAGCCAAAAACATATTTGGAGCAATTCCAATTGATACTGGTAGTTTATGTTCTTGATATAATCTTTTTTGAATTTCTTCTGCGATTTCAAGTGGATGTACTTCTTCACTTAAATCAGTCATATCTAAATATCCTTCATCAATTGATCCTTTTTCTATAACATCCGAATATTCACTTAAAAGATTGAAAAATATTTCGCTATATTTTCGATACAAGTCAAAATTAACAGGTAATATTAAAATATTGGGGCAAAGTCTCTTTGCCTCAATTGAGTTCATTCCGCTTTTTACACCGAATTTTCGAGCAACATAATTAGCGGTCGTCAAGACCCCTCTTTCCTTGCTCCCACCAACCCCTAAAGGGATGTTTACAAGCTTTTCATCTTCAGCCATTTCACAAGTTGCGAAGAAGGCATTCAGATCTACATGAAATATAATTCGATATTTTTTTTCCATAAAAATCTTTCCTTTTATTTAGTTTTATAATATAATGTATGAGACATAAATATTATATCATATATTTGAATGGGGTGAAAATATGCCAACAAGTAAAAAAAGAACTAAGAAGAACTATGAAGATGCAGTGCCTATTACAAAGAATCCTTTGAAAACTAAATGGGGGAAAGTAATGGTCCTTATTTTAGTTTTAGGATTTGTACTATCAGGTGTTGTCGGTTTAATTTATACTTTAATCACTGCGATGAGTATGTAAGTTATAATATTAAAGTAGCAAGGTTTTCTTGCTACTTTTTTTATTTCAATAATTCTTTTGCTGTTTCTATTGAAGAAGGACTAATATTATCTCCTGAAATCATCTGAGCGATTTCTAACACTCGATCATTTCCTAATAAAGGTTTTATAAATGCTCTAGTTCTTTCTCCTTCAACACTCTTACTAATAAATAGGTGATTATCACTAGCTGCAGCAACTTGCGGTATATGCGTTATGCAAATTACTTGAGTAGATTTTGATATCTCATTTATTTTTTTAGCTACTTGGTTAGCTATATATCCACTAACTCCTGAGTCAATTTCATCAAAAATTATAAGTGATAGATTCAGTGACTCAACAAGTAGGTTCTTAAGTCCTAACATAATTCTACTCATTTCACCACCAGATGCAGATTTGCTGAGCGGCTTCAATGGTTCTCCGACATTAGTACTAATTAAAAAATCTACTTCATCAACAGAATGTGGTAAAAACTGTGATTGATTCAAATAATTATCATCGAACTCATTTAAGAATTCAATCTTAAAGTGAGTTTTTTTAAGTTCCAAATCTTCCAAAATACTTAGTAACTCTTTTTCGATAAATAAACTGGTTTTTTTCCTTAAATCAGTAATTTCTAAAGTTGCTTTTTTAAGTTCTTTAAAATGTTTTTTTACTTTCTCTGTTTGATCATCAATTACTTCATCAATATTGTCTATATTTTCAATTTCATCTTTTGTTTTTTCAAAATACTCAATTAGATCAGGTATACTTTTTCGATATTTCCTTTTTAGAAAATCTAAACTATTTAATCTTTCTTGATGGGAATCAAGTAATCTTGGATCAAAATCAAGTGATCCAGCTTCTCTTTTTATCTCCTCAAAAGCATCTTCAAGTTCATAAAAAGATTCTAAAAGACGTGATTTTAGCTTGCTATAAGCCTCTCCATAGCTTTCAATCTCTTCTATTTTTTTTGCCGATGTATAGATATTATCCAATGAATTAGTTGATTCTAACAGTATTTTAGAATCATTTAAACTTTGATAAATTCTATCAAAGTTTTGCATTTTCTCTACTTCTTCTTCTAGTAATTCTTCTTCATTGAAATCAAGATTATACGATTCTAATTCCTTCACTTGAAATTTCATTAAATCAAGTTTTTCAAGAAGGATGCTACTTGTATTTTTCAATGCATTTAGTTCTTTCAATTCTAATCTATACTTGGAAAGTTTTTTTCTATAATCATATAGCAAGTCTGTTGTTTTTACGCTTTCAAATCCATCAATTATTTCGATATAAGTCTGAGGATTTATTAGTCTATGAGTGTCATGTTGAGTGTGGATATCTGCGAGTAGTGAAGTTATCTCTTTTAATTGAGATAGTGTTACGGTATTGTTATTAATCTTAATAATATTGTTATTCGAAGTTGTTATTTGTCTTTTAATGATTAATTGATTATCTTCATTCTTGATATCAAAATCAGATAGTATTGTTGAAATCTTATGATTATCAAAAATAAATATTCCTTCAACTTCAGCTTTTATAGATCCTGTTCTCACAATATTTGATGAAGCGCGATCTCCAAGAAGCAAACCAATAGCGTCAATAAGCAAACTTTTACCTGCACCAGTTTCCCCAGTTAAAGCAGTTAATCCTTTATTAAAATCAACTTCAATGTTTTCAATTATCGCAAAATTTTTCACTGAGATATAACTTAGCATATTCACACTCCTTACTTCTAAATCAAGTCACGCACTACATTTATTATACTTGCAACGTCTAGATTTAACTCTTTCAATATTTCATTTTTTGTACCTTGATGAACATATTGATCTTCAATACCCATCAAAGTGATATTTTCAATATTTAACTTTTTGTTGTTGATATATTCAAGAATTGCACTACCAAATCCACCTTGTAATGAAGATTCTTCATAGATAATTACTGGCGTCTTTTTAGATTCTACATATATAAGCATTTCTTCATCTAATGGTTTAATAAATTTACCATCAATAATACAAATATCTAATTGTTGTTTGATTGCTTCTTCTTTAAGTTGTTCCAATATAGATCCAAAGGCAATAAAGACTAAACTATTTCCTTCTTGGATTACTTCCCATTTTGGAAAAGAACAAATCTCACTTGTAATTGCTTTAGAAAAGTCGTAATTAACTTTTCCTCTTTCATAACGAAGAACAAATGGTCCAGTGTTAACTTTAAAGGCATAATTGAGGATTTTAAACGCATCTTCAGGGTTTCTTGGATGAGCTATTTTAATATTCGGTATATGTCTTAAAAGAGGGATATCGAATACTCCTTGATGTGTTTCCCCATCTGCTCCAACAATACCTGCTCTATCAATTCCAAATACTACTTTAAGATTTTGGCGTGCTACATCATGATTCACTTGATCGTATGCTCTTTGAATAAATGTAGAATAAATTGGTGTGAAGACATCAATATTACTAATTGCTAAACCACTAGACATTGTAACTGCCATTTGCTCTGCAATTCCTACATCTATGATCCTGTCAGGATATAATTGTTGGAATTTCTTAAAGTTAGACCCGCCAATCATTGCTGGGATAACTACAGCAAATTCTTTTTTTTGGGTTGCATATTCAACCATATATTCTGAAATTATTTCACTCCATGAGTGCATGTTTTTTTCTTCTTCACTTATTGGTAGTCCAGACTCAATTTTAAAAGGACTAACTCCATGCCAATAACCTGATTGATCATTTTCACTGAATTTATATCCTTTTCCTTTTTCAGTTAATACATGAATTACACAAGGTTTATTTGATTTTTTTGCTATCTCTAGATATTTGATTAATTCTTTAAAACTATGACCATTAATTGGTCCATAATATGTGAACCCAAGTTCATCAAACAATGAGTTTTTTATAAAGAGACCTTTTACTCCTCTTTCAACTTTACCTGTTAATTTTCTAAGGAATTTAGGAAGTAATTTACTTGTTTTTGCTTTTATTTTTCGATAAGCATTTTTACTTCTTATATCGTTTAATATATTTGCTAAATAACCAATATTTTCACTAATACTCATTTCATTATCGTTTAAGATAATTATTGGTTGGAGGTCTTTTTTACCGCCTAGGAAATTTAATGCTTCAAAAGCCATTCCTCCTGTAAGTGCTCCATCACCAATAATTGGAATTACTTTATTAGTTTTACCATTTAATTTTTTTGAATATTCAATTCCTGCTGCTGCTGCAATACTAGTTGAACTGTGTCCTGCCTCATATGCATCGTGAATAGACTCTTCTCTTTTTAGGAATCCACTTAGTCCATTATGTTTTCTTAACGTATCAAAATTCTTTGCACGTCCCGTCAATATTTTATGTGTATATGCTTGATGTCCAACATCAAAAACAAACTTGTCATTTGGACTATCAAATACTTTATGAAGGGCTATAGTTAACTCTACCACGCCTAAATTGGAAGACAAATGTCCTCCTGTTTTAGATACTTTTTCAATCAAGAAATTCCTAATATTTTTACTTAGTTGTTCTAACTCTTTGATTGATAAACCAGATAAGACACTAGGGTCTTTTATCTCTTCTAATTTTATCATTGTAACACCTCAGTTATTCTTTAAAATCCTCTAGTTTATCATCTTTCATCATCTTAACTATAACACCTTCGGCATCTTTAAGTAAATCATGACAATACTTACTTAGTTTCATGCCATCATTATATTTCTTAACAGCATCATTTAATTCAATTTCTCCATTTTCAAGTTCTTTCAC
>CAYYOU010000070.1:0-6466 GCA_964473425.1 uncultured Candidatus Izemoplasmatales bacterium
TCTGATAAAATCAAATGATACATAACTTTTTCTTTTGCATTATTATAGTTTTTTTCAGCTAGTTTAAAGCCTTTAATGTTCTTTTCTCTTTCAATTACCATTGTCTTTTGAAGGTCAAGTAATCTTTTATAATCCTCATTTAATTTTTGGTCATTATCAATTATCTTTTCCAACTCTTTATATCTTTCTATAACTAAATCATTCATTAATTCTTTAATCAACTTATCAAGACTATTCAACTAAATCGCCTCTTAAAAACCACGTCATAGCTTCATAAACTCGTACTTTTACTATTTCACCAATTAAGGATTCGTCACCTTTAAAATTGATTAGTTTATTATTTTCAGTATACCCCGCTAATACTTCATTGTTATTTTTACTAAACCCGTCTACTAAGACCTTAACAGTCTTTCCTTCGAATCGTTGATTACCAATTAAGTATCCATCATTAACGACTTCATTTAATTCTAGGAGATGCTTGTGCTTATCTTCAAAACTAACGTTATCTTCATAATGTGCTGCAGGTGTTCCTTCTCTTTTTGAATAAATGAATGTATATGCTCCCTCAAAGCGACAATATTGTACTAATTCAAGAGTTTCTTCAAATTGCTCTCTTGTCTCTCCTGGAAAACCGACAATAATGTCTGTAGTAAGTGATGCATTAGGTATGAGTCTATATATATTATCTACTAATTCCTTATAAGACTCTTTCGTGTATTTTCTATTCATTTTTTTAAGGACTTCATTGCTTCCTGATTGAACAGGAAGATGGATATAAGGCATTAAATTACCGCCTTGTGAAAGTATTTTGACAGTTTCTAAGTTAAAGTCTTTAGGGTGTGAAGTAGTAAATCTTATGCGCTCTATTGGTAGTTTATTTAATTCAGAAAGAAGATCTGAAAATGTATAATCAACATCTTTGAAATCTCTACCATAGCTATTTACATTTTGTCCAAGTAGCGTAACTTCTTTATATCCTTCTAATATCAATTTCTTAATTTCTTTAATAATTTCGTCTTTATTTCGAGATCTTTCTTTGCCTCTTGTATAAGGAACAATGCAATAAGTACAGAACTCATCGCAACCAAACATTATGTTAACCCACGCTTTACGGCTATTTTCTCTAATTCGTGGCATATTTTCAACAATTGAGCCTTGTTCAGAGAAAACTTCGATAACTCTCTCCTTAGAAAGTACAACAGTTTCCAAATATTGAGGTAATTTATAGATATTGTGTGTACCAAAAACAAGATCAACGTAGTGAATTTTCTTTAAAATCTTTTCAACTACCTTTTCCTCTTGAGGCATACATCCACAAACTCCAAGGATTAAATCAGGATTATTCTTTTTATATTGTTTCAGTCTTCCAAGTTCACCAAATACTCTATTTTCAGCGTTCTCTCTTATAGCACAAGTATTAAGCAAAATAATATCAGCGTGTTCTAGACTACTACTTTCAGTAAAGCAAAGTGCTTCTAAAATCCCTTTTATTTTTTCTGTATCAGCTTCATTTGCTTGACATCCATAAGTTTCAATCTTATAAGATTTCCCTTTTCCAAATCCTTTTATATTAAAATGCTCATTAAAGTCAATCACCGGTGTTTCCTCTGATTTTCTTTTTCTAGCATCTCTTATTGAGGGTTTTACAAAGTATTTTTCATATTCTTTTGCCATTTTCATCACCTTTTCAATATATACAGTAATTCGATTTATATCTCAAACAAAATGAATAAGGGGTCCTTATTCATAGATGTTTATTGATTGTATTTGATTTAGATCTGTGTCTAATATAACTGCGTTAAATTGGAGCACACTAGATAAATCTTCTTTGATTCTTCTAGGCATACCATCTAAAAACTTACTTACGATAAGATCTTTATCTGCGCCAATAACTCCATATTTAGTTCCTGTCATTCCAATGTCAGTTATATACATTGTCCCTTTAGGGAAGACCATAGCGTCAGCTGTAGGAACATGTGTATGAGTTCCGAGCACTGCGGTTACTCTACCATCTAAATAATGAGCCAATGCTATTTTTTCACTTGATGCTTCTGCGTGCATATCAATAATCACGACATCACTGTCTATTGTTTCTAGTATTTCATCCGCTTTTTTAAAAGGATTATCTAATGGGTCTCCCATAAATATACGACCCATCAAATTAATTACAGTTACTAATTTATCATTATATTTAATAGTGATGAATCCCTTGCCTGGGATTGAATCAGCGTAATTAGCGGGTCTTATTATTTTTGAATCATCAATAAAATCTATTATTTCTCTCTTTGAAAAAGAATGATTTCCAAGAGTTATTGCACTAACTCCTAATTTCATTACCTCTTTATAGATTGATTCGCTAATTCCAAATCCACGATCAATATTTTCTCCATTTAGGAAAATTAAATTTGGTTTGTGTTCTTGTTTAATTTTAGGTAAGTACTTATAAAGTGCTTCCATACCTCTACTCCCAAATACATCTCCAATAAATAAAATTTTCATTTTATCAACTCTTTTCTATTAGCTCAAAATAGTCTTTATGATTAATAAAAAATCCATAATCAAAAAAAGTATTCGAGTTTTTTTGCTTCAATATATCTTCCATTGATAAATATTTAACATCTTTCACTTCAATTTCATCAATTTTAAGATCTTTTAGAAGTACATTCTTCTCAACCAAATATACATCTAGTAAAAAACTTGCAAAATCATTCTTAACTGGATATCTTTTTAAAAACTTAAATTCTTTCTTATCTATTAATACACCTAGTTCTTCATTTGTTTCTTTAATTGCAGTTTCAAGTGAAGAATCGCCAGCAACTACTGCTCCAGCAGTTGTTGCCCACATAAATGGTATTTTATCAGAAAGTTTATTTCTTTGTTGAATCAAATAGTTTCTATCACTATTTCTAATCCAAATATTAACGACTGTATGAAATTCTCCAACATTAAGTTTAGTTCCTCTAAGTACTTTTTTATTCAGCGGTTGACCAACTTCGTTGTACAAATCAAAATATTCCACCTTATCACCTCAAATAGGTAAAGCCTTCCAGAGGAAGGCTTTTATTTAGCTATATCTTGAGCTCTAGTCTCTCTTATTACGGTAACTTTTATTGTCCCTGGGTATGATAATTGTGCTTCAATTTGTTCTTTAATATCTCTCGCTATTTTGTAAGCCATTGTATCATCTACTTTTGTAGGTTCAACGATAACTCTTACTTCGCGTCCAGCTTGAATAGCATATGCTTGTTCAACGCCTTCTACTGCTTTTGAGATACCTTCAAGTTGTTCTAAACGTTTAATGTATGAATCCAAAGACTCACTTCTAGCACCAGGTCTAGCAGCGCTTAATGCATCAGCTGCAGCGACTAATACTGCGATAACTGTTTGAGCTTGTTTTTCACCGTGATGTGTTGCTATAGCGTCTACTACTGCAAGAGGTTCTTTGTATCTATTAGCTAAGTTAACACCAATTTCTACATGAGATCCTTCAACTTCGTGATCGACAGCTTTACCAATGTCATGAAGTAATCCTGCACGTTTAGCTAAGACTTCGTCTTCACCAATTTCTACAGCAAGTTTACCAGCTAAGAAGGCACACTCAATTGAATGTCTTAATACATTTTGTCCGTAACTTGTTCTAAAATGTAATCTTCCTAGTAATTTTACAAGATCGGGATGAACTCTACCAATTCCAACTTCGAAAACAGCTTCTTCCCCTTTATCTCTAATAAATCTATCTACTTCATCTCTTGTTTTTTCAACAACTTCTTCAATTCTACCAGGATGGATTCTTCCATCGCTAACTAGTGATTCAATTGTTCTTTTTGCTATTTCTCTTCTAATTGGATCAAATCCACTTAGAACTACTGCTTCAGGAGTATCATCAATAATTAAATCTACTCCAGTTAACGCTTCGAGTGTTCTAATGTTTCTTCCTTCGCGTCCAATAATACGGCCTTTCATTTCATCATTCGGCAATGTTACTACTGAAACTGTTCTTTCACTTGTAACATCTTGTGCGTATTTTTGAATTGCTTCAGATAATAAATGTTTCGCTTTTTTATCTACTTCAAGTTTCGCTTTTTCTTCTTCTTCTTTAATATATGCAGCAATTTCATTAACCATTTCGTCTTCTACTCGTCTTAGGATTAAATCTCTTGCTTGCTCAATACTAAATCTTGCAATTTCAATTAATTTTGTGTTTTGTTCTTCGATTAATACATCCAGTCTGTTATTTTTGTCATCTAATGATTGTTTTCTGCGCTCGATAGTTTCCTCTTTATTATCTAAATTAGATTCACGTTTGTCTAGGTTTGAACTTCTCTTATCCATAGACTGTTCACGTTGCATTAATTTATTTTCTACAGCAGATACTTCACTTTTTCTTTCTTTAAGTTGTTTATCAAAATCCAACCTTAAATTGTGAATTTCTTGCTTAGTTTCAAGTAAAACTTCTTTTTTGTGTCTTTCTGCTTGTTTCTGAGCGTCTTCAATCAAATGATCCACTTTTTGACGTGCTTTATCTAAGCCACGTTCAACCACCATGATACGTAAGAAAAACCCACCTACAGTACCTAGTGTTATAAATGTCAGACCGGAGAGAATAATTCCTATTAGATCCATGTCTAATTCCTCCGTTCGTTTTTTAAGAATACTAATTTATTTAAACATAATACATAATTATGAGTAGAAACTTTTTTATAACTATTATATTATAACTGTATCTATCTCTTAAAGTCAATGAATATAACCATTTATCGCAAAAAAAAGGAGTTTAAATTAAACCCCTAATTTTTCTCTAACCTTTGCTTTAATCACTTTTAGTAGTTCTGGTTTTTCAAGTAAATATTTTTTAACATTTTCTCTACCTTGACCAATTTTGTCACCTTCATAGCTAAACCAAGATCCACTTTTTGCAATTATTTCTTCTTCTACTGCTATATCAATAATTTCACCAATTTTTGAAATTCCAAATCCATAAATCATATCAACTACAATTGTCTTAAATGGTGGAGCGACTTTGTTTTTAACTACTTTAACTTTTACTAAGTTACCAACAATATCAGTTCCATGTTTGATTTGTTCGCTTCTTCTAATTTCAAGTCTTACTGATGCATAAAACTTAAGAGCTCTACCACCTGGAGTTATTTCAGGGCTCCCAAACATTACTCCTACTTTTTCACGAATTTGGTTAATGAATATTACTATTGTTTGTGATTTACTAATTGCTCCACTTAATTTTCTCATAGCTTGAGACATAAGTCTTGCTTGAAGTCCGACATGGCTTGCTCCCATGTCTCCTCTTATTTCTGCTTCTGGTACAAGTGCTGCTACACTGTCAATTACAACAATATCAATTGCTCCACTTCTAATTAAAGCTTCTGTTATTTCTAATGCTTGTTCTCCTGTATCTGGTTGAGAAAGGATTAGATTATCAATATCTACTCCAAGAGCTTTTGCATATTGAGGATCAAGTGCATGTTCTGCATCAATAAATGCTGCATATCCTCCAAGTTTTTGTGCTTCCGCAATGGCGTGGAGTGCAAATGTTGTTTTACCTGAAGATTCAGGACCATATACTTCAACAATTCTACCCTTAGGATATCCACCTATTCCTAATGCTTTATCCAATTTTATTGATCCACTTGGGATTGATTCAACGTTTAAACTTGCAGAATCATCACCTAAAATCATTACTGAACCTTTTCCGTGTTGCTTCTCAATTTCTTTTATTGCACTATCGAGTGCTTTTTTTCTAACGTCATTTGCCACTTATAATCCTCCTTTTTTAGCTACATATATAATACGTGCCAATCAGTCTTTTTTCTTTAAATAGACTCCATAATAATTTTTTTATTTTTAAAGAAGTAGTCAAATCCACTTACTACTGTAAGCAATACTCCTACGTATAAAACATAAATTCCAATATCTGGTAATAAATTATTATATGGATATAATAACAATAGCGTTAAAGCAATCATTGTAAAAGCTGTTTTATATTTTCCTAGTTTGCTTGCAGCAATTACTTTTCCTTCTCCTACAGCTATTAACCTAATACCTGTAACAATAAACTCTCTTGATAAAATAACTACTGTAATCCAAATTGGTATTATGCCAGCGTCATTAAGTACCAATAATGCTGCCATAACAATCAATTTATCAGCTAAAGGATCAATAAACTTCCCAAAAGTCGTTACTAAATTGTATTTGCGAGCAATATATCCATCAAGAAAATCAGTGAACGCTGCAACCACAAAAATAGGAGCCAAAAATTTGAGCCAAAAATCTTGATTTATAAATGCCTGAGTTGGGTCAACTTTCATGTAATAAACAATCACCAAAACAGGTACTAATAAGACTCTCATAAACGATAATTTATTTGGTAAATTCATATAAACACCTCACAAAAAATTAGGTAGTGTCAAATTTTCTCTTTTTGCACTACTTTTTTTATATTTTATATTCA
>CAYYOU010000071.1:0-6397 GCA_964473425.1 uncultured Candidatus Izemoplasmatales bacterium
TTAGGATGAATAAAGTGCTTGAAAAATATCAGGACTTTAGTCTTGAGTATCTAATTGAGATTAGTGAAAAAAATGAAGAGGATCTAATATATAAGAATGTGAAGTTCCAACAAACAATTAGTGAACAAGCAGTGTTTATAAATGAATTTTTCGAAGAAGAAGGAGACAATATAGCTGAATTTGTAGAGTTTTATTTTTTCTTGCATGATCAAAACATTGATGATATCATTTCTGATGAATCTGTTCCTCCAGTTACTAGAAAATATTCAATGGAATTCCAAAAATACTTATTAAATAAAAGAAGTGAATTAGTTTCATTATTGTTTAATTTTTCAACTTTATATAAAGGAGATAACAAATATGATGAAAAGAGATATGAATATAGTTTAGACAAATTATTCTCAAATAAAATAGATAAATTGTTATCTCTTGCTATTCTTTATAAGTATCTAAAAACAGAAATTACTCAGTACGATAAGTGGGGTAAAATTGAAAGAATTTTGAATCACGAAGAGATAACTGAATTATTTGTTTCCAAAGAATTTAGAGAATTTATATCATTTGAACAAGTGAACTTTTACTTGGATAATCAAGAATTATTCGAGAAGTTTTTATAAAATGGTTATCCACAATTTTTGTGGATAACTTTTATGCTATTTCTATGTAATTAGAGATTTAACTATGATAAAATATAATTGCTTTTTAAATTAATGAGAATGCGTAATCAAGAGGTGTAGAATATGGGGAAGATATTATCAATTAGTAATCAAAAAGGTGGCGTTGGGAAAACAACTACCAGCGTTAATCTTGCGAGTTCTCTTTCGTATTTAGGAAAGAAAGTACTATTAGTAGATGTTGATCATCAAGCTAATGCTACAACTTATATGGGTATAAATAGAGCAAACTTAGTATATACAGTTGCTGATATTTTTAATGAAACTGCAAATATAAGAGATATTATTAAAAGAGTTGAAAGTGTGAATGTAGATATCATACCAGCAAGGTATGAACTAGGGAATATTGAAAGCAATTTGATTTCACATGAAAATAAAGATTTCATTCTTTCTAATGCTCTTGAAGAAATTAGAGATGATTATGATTTCATTTTAATTGATTGTCCACCTTCACTTGGAATAGTTACTATAAATGCATTAACTGCATCTGATAGTGTATTAATTCCAGTGCAATGTGAGTTTTTAGCATTAGATGGATTAACGCAATTATTAAACACAATCAGAATGATCCAAAATAAACAAAAACACAATCGTAAAACTTTGACTATTGAAGGTGTATTGCTAACTATGCTTGATACAAGAAGTAATATTGGATACGAAGTAATAAACGAAGTAAAAACATATTTTAAAGAAAAGGTTTTTAAAACGATAATACCTAGAAATGTAAAATGTTCTGCTGCTCCAAGTTACGGGTTACCTGTTACTGAATTCTCGCCACGATCAAAAGGTTCAATAAGTTATCAAAACTTAGCAAGAGAAATGGTAGAAATAAGTGAGTGACACTAAACTAGGAAGAAAATTCAGTGATTTAATGGCAGAGAACAAAATCGATTTTAAAGAAAATGAAGAGATATTAGAAATTGAAATAAATTTAATTAAACCTAATCCAGATCAACCAAGAACGATTTTTGATGAAAAAAGTCTAATTGAATTAGCTGGATCTATAAAAGAACATGGTATTTTTCAACCAGTAATCCTAAAACCTTCTGGGAACGGTTATACTTTAGTTGCCGGAGAAAGAAGAGTTAAAGCCGCTAAAATGGCAGGATTATATACAATTCCATCAATTATTAGAGATTACAACTCTATATATCTTTCCGAACTTGCGATATTAGAAAATCTTCAAAGAGAAGATTTGACACCAATGGAAGAAGCGATAGCTTTTCAAAAAGCTATCTTTAATTTGAAATATACACATGAAGAACTCGGTAAAAAAATCGGGAAGAGTAGAGTGTATGTTACTAACATTATTGGATTACTAAATTTACCAGCAAGTGTTATTAATGATGTAAACCTTGGTACAATAACAATGGGACATGCAAGAGCACTAAGTAAACTTAAAGATCATAATTTATGCATTAAGTTAAGAGATAGAATCATTAGAGAAGGTTTGACAGTAAGAGATATCGAAGGTATAATTAGAGGACTTTCTAAAGAAAAAGAACATCCAATAGTCTCAAATGATGATCTTCAAAAAGCAGAAAAGAGATTATTTAGTAAAATTGATCCTGGGATCAATTTTAGATTTAGAAAGAACAACATCACATTTACATTTTCTAGTCCGGAAGAACTAGAAAAGTTAATAGATTATTTGACTAGGGAGGAATAACAGATGACAAGCATAAAAGAAGTATTATTTGATTTATTAACAGGGTTATCGATCCCTGAAGCAGCATCTAATTTAATTATTGTTGTAATGATGATAATTCTTTGGATAATAATAGGTATTGTTGCTCGAATAGTTGTCAGAAGGCTACTTCATAGAGTATTGAGAATTAAGAAAAAAGGTCCGCGAGCTGTAACAATTGGAAAAATGACTTCAAGCTTAAGTAAATATTTCATTTGGTTTATTGTTGTCATGGCAATACTAAATGAATTGAATGTAGATTTAACTCCATTTATTGCAAGTGCTGGAGTTATCGGGATTGCTCTTGGTTTTGGAGCTCAAGCAATTGTTAAAGACTTTATCAGAGGATTTTTTATCATCTTTGAAGAATCATTTAATATTGATGATGTTGTAGAGATTGGTGGATTTAAAGGAACTGTTATATCTTTAGGTTTAAGAATAACTAAAATTCAAAATTGGAAAGGCGAAATTAAAATACTTAATAACGGAGATATAGATAGTATTATTAATTATTCAAGAGCTGATAGTATCGCAATAGTAGAATTTGGTGTTGCATATGATACTGATTTATTGAAATTACAGAGCTTAATGCCTGATTTTGCTAAGGTTACTTATGATAAATATAAAGAAATTCTAGATACTCCTACTTTTTCTGGAATTATTAAACTCGCAGATTCTAGTATTAATATGAGATTTATTGCAAAAGTTGTGACTATGAAGCATTTTCAGATTGAAAGAGATATACGAAGAGATTTAGTATTATTCTTAAGAAGTAACGACATAGAGATTCCGTTCCCTCAAGTGGTTATTCATAATGCAAAAGATTAATATTGGAGACATATTAGTACTTAAAAAAGGACATCCTTGCGGAGAAAACAAATGGGAAGTAATTAGAATTGGTGCAGATGTTAAACTTAAATGTCTTGGATGCGAAAGAGTTGTTATGATTGATCGTCCAACACTAACTAAAAGAATAAAAAAAGTAATTAATCTTGAAGATTAATTACTTTTTAATTTGAAATGAAAATGATACACCATCTGTAACATTCTTCGCCATACACACAGAATCAATTTGTGATAGTGTTTGTTGGACAATGTAAAGCCCAAGGCCTGTACTTCCTTCAGCGCGGCTGCGGGACTTGTCTACTCGGTAAAACGCATCAAATAGTTTGTCTATTTTGTCGTTATCGATTGAAGTTCCATAGTTAATAATTTCAAATTTTATGAATTCATTTAAATTTAAAACTTTAATTTCAATTTTTGAGCCTTTTGGAGTATATTTTATAGCATTTGTAAATAGGTTACTTACTATCAATTCCATTTTCATCTGATCGGCCATTATGATTGAATCTTCTAATGTTAATTTAACTTCAATACTAGAGTTTGTATAGAGAAGTTTAAGAGACTCATCAATGTTTTTAACAATAGATGATAAATTTATTTCTTTCCATTCACTTGTATAATTTGGATTATCTAGGTTATATATTGTAATCATGTTATTTATTAGTTTATTTGTTTTCTGTACTTCTTGTTGAATAAGGGATAGATTTGTAATTCTCTCCTCTTCAGTTTCAAAGATATTTTTCTCAAGAGCTTCAGCAGAAGCTTGAATTACTGATAAAGGAGTTTTTAGTTCATGACTCATGCCACTAACAAAATCTCTTCTTGTATTTTCATTTTTATTTTCTCTATCTAAACTAGTTGATAGTTGGATATTTTGTTCATTTAGACGTTCTAATGTAGATTTAAGATTTAAACTTAATGAATTAATATTCTTCGCAAGTTCTGAGAATTCATCTTGAGTGTTAATCTCAATTAATGGATTACTGAAATCTAGATTTGATAAATCTTTTGTAGCCTTGTTTATGAATAACAAAGGTTTTGAGAATTGTTTTGAAGAAACAAAGGCAAAACCAATGAGCAATGCTAAAACAATTGAAAATATATAGATATTTACTATTTGAACAGCATCAACTATATCCTCAATATGACTCATAGGGTAAACACTTATCAATACATTGGATTCACCATCGATTGAAGTGTTTGCTACAAAAACGAGATTAGAAAATTTTGAATCATCATTTGATGTATAGTAATAAAATCCTTCATCAAATTCTGTGGTTGAATCAAAACTTTCAGCCACGATATTTATTACTTCATTT
The DNA here is from genome assembly GCA_964473425.1 of uncultured Candidatus Izemoplasmatales bacterium. Taxonomy (GTDB): domain Bacteria; phylum Bacillota_I; class Bacilli_A; order Izemoplasmatales; family Izemoplasmataceae; genus JAFGXW01. The sequence goes on from CAYYOU010000071.1 coordinate 4,524, forward strand.
GAAATAATCGGGCTGATTATATTTGAGGTAAGTAAAACATTACTACTTACATTTGTAATCTCACCATTAATTTGAATTTTAGCACCTGAATCTAGTCCAGATATTAAACTGGAGTACATTGGGTCGATAGTATGCATTCTAGACTGGATAATCATACTCCCGTTAAGCCTTAACATAGAAGGAACATAATTACCGGTATCAGAGTGATAATACAATGAAGCGACTATTTCATCTCCTATATGGTATTCTCGTTCATGGAGGATAGGAGCAAAAATAGTATATACAGTAGAATTATATTCAACATTGATTTCATCTAATCCTAATTTAGTGATGTCTTGAAATTGACTTATAGGTAAAATAATTGAAGTAGTTTGAGTTTCTTGTGAGAAATTCCCAACTTCTTCAACAAGATTCGTACTATTAATAGTTTCAAAAAGAATAGATATTTCTTCTTTAGTATTGCTTATTGTTCTTTGAGTGTAGAACGTTCTAAAGATGAGTCCTTGAAAAATGAATAAGAGAATAAACACAGAGAGGTAAATGAGTATAAGACTAAAGAATAATTTCTTTATGAAGCTACTCTTAATATTAATTTTCTTCATCAAACTTATATCCTATTCCAAATACTGTTTGGATATACTTTCCCAAATCTCCTAGTTTCTTTCTTAATACCTTTATATTAGTGTCCACTACTCTTTCTTCGACATAGACATCCATTCCCCAGACTTCATCTAATATCGTTACTCTGTCTAAAACAATGCCTTTATTTTTTATTATATATATTAATAAATCAAATTCTGTTTTAGAAAGATGAATTACTTCATCATTTATTTTAACCACTCTGGAATCAATATTTATGTTTAAGTCTCCTATAATCATTAAATTAGTATTGTTTATAGATTTTGTTGAGTGATATCTTTTTAATACCGAGTTAGTTTTAGCTACTAAAACGGAAGGTGAAAAAGGTTTAGTAACATAATCATCTACTTCTAAATCAAATCCTTTTAATTGATCCTTCTCGCTATCTAAGGCTGTCATCATTATTATTGGTATATTACTCGTTTGTCTGATGCTTCTTACAACATCCCAACCATTAACATTAGGCATCATAACATCACAACAAACAATATCAATATTGTTTAATCTGAATTTCTCTAAACCTTCTAATCCATCATTTGCAGTTAAAACTTTGAAATTACTTTTTCTAAAATAAGCTGCGATTATATTTTGAAGACTTAGTTCATCTTCTATTATTAAAATTGTGTATGACATGATACCACCTCTTTAGATATAATATATCATATTAATATACATAAATCTTTATTTTTCACAAGACCTTCACATTTGAAGATAAAAATATAATAACAACTGATATTTATGATACAATAAATTAATAGAGGTGAGAGCATGAAACAAATTATAGATGAGATAATCGATTTTAGAGATAAAAGAGGTTGGAAGAAAAACGATAAACCAGATAGTTTAGCGAAATCAATTATTATTGAAGCAGCAGAATTACTAGAGAATTACCAATGGGGAACAGAATTTGCTGACATTCAAAACGTAAAAGAAGAGATAGCAGATGTGTTAATTTACTCCATTGCTTTTGCATATGATCAAGGCTTTGATATAGAAGAAATTATTAGAGAAAAACTTGTTAAGAATTCTATAAAATATCCAGAGAAAAAATAACTTGATTTATCCACCCAATTAGTATAGAATAATATTTGCGAGTTTGGGAGGGGTAGCGAAGAGGCTAAACGCGACAGACTGTAACTCTGTTCCTTAGGGTTCGGCGGTTCGAATCCGTCCCCCTCCACCATTATTGGGCTATGGCCAAGTGGTTAAGGCACCGGACTTTGACTCCGGGATCG